>JACZJK010000022.1 GCA_014860575.1 Bacteroidales bacterium | reverse complement strand
TGAATTGAAGCCCCGGTAAACGGCGGCCGTAACTATAACGGTCCTAAGGTAGCGAAATTCCTTGTCGGGTAAGTTCCGACCTGCACGAATGGTGTAACGATCTGGGCACTGTCTCAGCCATGAGCTCGGTGAAATTGTAGTTCCGGTGAAGATGCCGGATACCCGCAACGGGACGAAAAGACCCCGTGAACCTTCACTACAGCTTAACATTGACATTGGATAAACAATGTGTAGGATAGGTGGGAGGCTGCGAAGCGGTTTCGCTAGGAATCGTGGAGCCACCGTTGAAATACCACCCTTTGTTTATCTGATGCCTAATCCCGCAAAACGGGAGACAGTGTTTGGTGGGTAGTTTGACTGGGGTGGTCGCCTCCAAAAGCGTATCGGAGGCTTCCAAAGGTACCCTCAGCATGCTTGGTAACCATGCGTAGAGTGCAATAGCATAAGGGTGCTTGACTGTGAGACATACAAGTCGAGCAGGGACGAAAGTCGGGTATAGTGATCCGGCGGTTCCGTATGGAAGGGCCGTCGCTCAAAGGATAAAAGGTACTCCGGGGATAACAGGCTGATCACTCCCAAGAGCTCACATCGACGGAGTGGTTTGGCACCTCGATGTCGGCTCGTCACATCCTGGGGCTGAAGAAGGTCCCAAGGGTTCGGCTGTTCGCCGATTAAAGTGGCACGCGAGCTGGGTTCAGAACGTCGCGAGACAGTTCGGTCCCTATCTGTTGTGGGCGTTGGAAATTTGAGGGCACCTGACTCTAGTACGAGAGGACCGAGTTGGACGAACCTCTAGTGTATCTGTTGTAGCGCCAGCTGCACTGCAGAGTAGCTATGTTCGGATGAGATAAGTGCTGAAAGCATCTAAGCACGAAACTTAGCCCAAGATGAGATTTCCTTTAAGGGTCGTCGAAGACTACGACGTTGATAGGCTACAGGTGTAAAGCCAGTAATGGCAAAGCCGAGTAGTACTAATTACCCGTAAGCTTTCTTAATGCAGCATTTTCGAAATGCAATCGTTGTATTTTCTTTCATAATATGTCAATTTAAAGAATTTAAAGACTTTAGGTGACTATTGCGGTGGGGTCCACCTCTTCCCATTCCGAACAGAGAAGTTAAGCCCGCCAGCGCCGATGGTACTGCAGTTTTTGTGGGAGAGTAGGTCGTCGCCAATCATACAGAGACCCCGTCAGCAATGACGGGGTTTTTTGTTTTAACACAGTTCTTTCCATATTCCAATCCACCTGGCTACATAATTGCTTAAATTTATAGTTTCTTTTATCAACTAAAATACCATCCCCTGCCCTGCTTCGTTTTAATCTTTACTTTTGGTTCACAAATAGAATATTTACATGGTTTTAGTTAAGGGCAAAAGTTTTATCTGCATACTATTCCTCTTGCACCTTAGTGGTTTTTCGCAAGAAACAAAACCCGGTGGGATTGAAATTAGACACGAGCTTGACAGCATCAGCGCAGCTTATTTTTACGATAGCGACCTCAATATTCTTGATCCGAAATTTATCTTCTTAGATACAACTCTCCATCATTTTCATCATTATCAAGCGCTTCAGCATAATGGAAGGACATTTGCAAGCCTGGGCAACACAGGCCTGGCATACACAAAAATGCGATTTGACAATACATTTATTCCAATTTCGCAATTGGGTATCAACGTTTATGACGCCTACAGGCTCACACCTCAAAACCTTACTTATTACAGACTAAATGTGCCATTTACATTGTTGGCCTACACGATTGGAAAAGACAGGGAGCAGGTTTTTGGTGGTAAACATTATCAGCAAGTCAGGCGGAATTTAGGAATAGGACTTGGTTTTAACATTTATAATGTCATGGGTTCGTATGAGCGCCAAAAATCTGATAACGCATCTCTGGCATTTCAGGCGCTTTACCGAACCGACAATAACAGGTATGGAATAGCAGGCAACTTTATTAACAACCGCTTTATTCACAGGGAAAGCGGTGGGATTTTGAACCCTTCGCAATTTGAAGATAACGTTGAAACCGATCGCTCTAGAATCTCGGTTAGACTTACTACGGCTGAAAACCGCTGGAGGGAAACCAATACATATTTTAAGCAATATGTTCATCTCACTGAGCCAAAACGCCTCGAAAACGATTCTTTACAAAAAGGCTTCATGGGCTTGGGTTCATTGGTACATGAATTCAATTATCAACGCCTGGCCTTGGTTTATTCTGACAAAAGTCCCCTATCGGGTTATTACCCTGACATCCTGATTGATTCTACCGCAACCCTTGATTCACTTGTGCTTCATACCGTTTATAACGGTTTTCAATGGTATCTGCCGCTCATAAATAGTGATGCGATTTCCTTTGAAGTGAATTCGGGCATTGCCCATGTTTTTATGCATTACAGGAACTTTGATATCAACAGAAAATACAATCAGTTGATTCCCTTTCTAAAACCATCTCTTAGAATAGGTAGTAACATTACGATTGATGCACATTTACGGCAGGTTACCGGTGATCTCAGCAATGGTGATCAAACAATCGACGCTGCTGTATTGTACCGTATCGGTGAAATTAATCCGGTTATTCTCACAGGAGAAGTAGAGCATTCTCAAAAATCACCTGAGTTGTTTTATCAGCTTTACAAATCCAATCATTTTGAATGGGAGAATGATTTTGGACAACAAAAGTTCAGCAAAGCAGGGATCTCAGGAAAATGGAAACATACCACGGCTGGTATAACTTTAACTTCAGTAAAAGGGTTTGCCTATCTTGACTCCCTGGCGCATCCGGCATGGTTCCAAAACCAATTTACAATAATGGCAGCATTTGTTGATAGCCGGCTGCACTGGAGACGCTTCACGATTGATAATAAATTTGTTTTTCAACAATTATCTGATGAGTCAGCCCTCAGGCTTCCACAACTTATAGTAAATTCAACGTTGGCTTACGAGTTGGATTTGTTTAAAGGAGCATTGCAGGCTATGGGTGGTGTGGAAGTGTTTTACAATTCGCCATGGAAAGCACCGGCTTATATGCCTGCTACAAGGAGTTTTTATCTTCAGGATCAGAAAGAAACCGGAAATTACATTTATGCCGATGTTTTCATAAATCTGCGGATCAAGCGAGCCAGGATTTTCCTGCTCATGCAACATGTAAACCAAGGCTTAACGGATTACAGTTATTATATGATCCCGAATTATCCGATGCAGGACCGTGCTTTTAAATTTGGGGTTAACTGGATGTTCTATGATTAATAGTGGGTTGCCCGCATGTTTCCGAACACAACATTTGCTTTGATGTTCAGGTAAGGCTTATTCGGATCGAAATGCGGTGGTTTGTAGTAAAGGCTTCCGAATGATACAGAAGAGCCATCAGGGTTTGAGAAACTGGCAAACGCTGCATCTGACCTGATCATATAATTGGTATCACTACCCAACAAGATTTTAACTTCAGCAAAAACCCCGATTATTTCGATGGACTTTGTGGTGTTCACACCAACCTGAGTAAGGTCAATTGTCCCGCTGCCAAATATTACTTTATACTCCTGATGGGTCTCAGTATAAATCAACACTCCATCACCAAAAAGAATCGTGCTCGCATCAATCAAAAAATTTCGGGGCCGGAAAATGAGTATAAGACCTACATAAATTAAAACCAATGCACCTAAAATGCTAAGCCAGGGGAAGTAGAAATCATAGTAGAACCGTGACATCAAACCCATTCCAATAATAATAAGTGCAATGCCCCAGAAAAGCCCATGAAAAGACGACATTTTCATACTGATTTGATTTTAAAATTATTTTGGAAATCAAAATATTGAATTTCTGATTAGTGGTCGGAACAATAGTATTCTCTCATGCAGTAACCTTATTTCATCTTCAACAAACAATTATCCACAAATGAAAAGTATCAGGCAATTCCTCTTTGTTTCTTAATGAGGTCGTATGCTGCATTCAGTTCCTGGAATTTTTCTTTGGCAGCATTTTGAATATCTTCGCCCAGATGGCTCACCTTGTCAGGATGATATTTCAGCGCCATTTTGCGATAAGCCTTCTTAATTTCCTCATCACTTGCTTCGGATGAAACTTCAAGTATACGGTAAGCATAGCCGGTATCCTTCACAAACATTGAGCGAATGGATTGGAAATCAGCATTTGTGATCCCAATGAGCCTGGATATTTGCTGGATGGTGGAAATTTCAGCAGGATGTTCCTGCCCATCAGCCGAAGAAATCCCAAAAAGGAAATGAAGCAATTGCAACTTCTCTGCATAAGCCATGTATTGATTGATCTGGGCGCCAATTCCGGAAAGATCAATATTCTGCTTTAGCAATTCGCGAAGCATTAGCATCTTGCTCTTTGCCTGAGTTTCACCAAAATTTTGAAGAAAGAACCTTTTAACATACTCCAATTCTGAGCGAACAACTTTTCCATCAGCTTTCATCACCGCAGCAGAAAGAATGAGCAAAGCCACGCTGAAATCACCGGTTTGCGTACGTTGTTGCGTTTCAGGCGGGCGATACTCGAATGAACCCGTTTGCATACTGTCAAACATGGATCCGAAAACAAAACCGAGTACTCCACCGATAGGTCCACCGAGCGCCCAACCCAGCCCTCCTCCTATCCACTTTCCATAAGAAGCCATAGAAAAAATATTTTGGCAAACTTAAGGGTTTTCAGGATAACGGTATTCTAAAAGTCGGTAAAAGGCTTATATGACACCGTAGACGGAAGTTTCTGCAAGGTAAAAGCATTGAGATTCCATGAAAACCTTGGTTCGGACAATTACTCCAGATGCATGTCGTATAAAAAAACGGCACTGGTAAAAACCCAGCGCCGCTTATTTTTTGAATTTTGATTTTTCAGATTAGCTGATATTCTCTGATAATGGCAATCCATACTCTTCAACCATGCGAATGTCCATATCTTCGAGCCTGTCGAGAATTGGATTATATATACCAGGAATAACCGGAATATGAACACCTTTTTCGGCAATCTCGCCTTTAAGAATCATTTCCACGCCAATAGCTGCCGGTAAAGCAACAGTGCGGGCAACAGCAGTATCGGTGGCCAGGGTTCCAAAATCCAGCATTGACGATTTGATCACTTCCTGCTTGCCATCGGGATAAGAAGCCAGGAAAACATGCTGCATCACAACCATGTCGCGTTCATCGCGGCCCAGTTCCATTTTGGCGATCATTACATCACTGGTGATCTCAAAAGGAGTGTCCTGAGCACGGTTCATAGGTTCGTTGCTGAATAATCCGAGCCATTCGATTGCATCAAGGGCATAGACTTTTTCATCAATCCCGAGGAATACTGCTGTTTTTTGGCGAATATTCTCAGAATTTTCGGCTCCTATCATCATGGCAATGAAATCTGCATACGTTTTGCCGGTAAAGTCGTACTTATCGCTGGTGATCAGTTTCAGCGCTTTCATGACATCAATACTTTCGCACCAGCCCGGATGACGGAAAGTTCCGCGCATCATAGTCTTGGTTTCAGGAATTCCATACAGGCTGATGTATGGCATGGAATCGCGGTTTGGATAAATCTCAAGTTTACCAACTTCAGGGAAATTTACTGAGAGCGGGTTTTTGAATAAATCTTCGGTAGGAACATACACATGTTTTCCATGACGCAGATAATTGCCATCGTTGTTGCCGGCCATCACCACACCCTTTGGGCTCCAGGAAAACTTGTATTTAAACGGATTGGTTGCTGCTTCCAGCGCAGGAAGGGCTCCGCAGATTGAATAAAACTCTTCAATTTTTCCACCTTTGCTGTGAACATGGTCAATAATACGCATGGCTCCCATGTGGTCAATGCCGGGATCGAGGCCCAGTTCATTGAGAATAATAATTCCGGCTTCCTTCGCTGCTTCATCAAGCGCTTGCATTGCGGGCTTTACATACGAAGTAGTGACCATGTTTTTCTTATGCCTGATGCAATGCTCAGCAACCATGATGTGGTGAGTCCAGGGCAAAAGGCTCACAGTAAGATCGTGGGAGTCCACCAGTTCGCCTAGTGTTTTTTCGTCTTCAACAGTCCAGGCCAAAGCTGTTCCGTTTTTGTGATCGCCAATCATGGATTCAGCCTTTGATTTTGTTCGTGTGGCCACGGTTACATGATAGCCTTTATCCAATAAATAAGTTACTATAGGTTTTACAACCATCCCTGCTCCTAAAATCAGAACTTTCTGCATACAAATAGAGTTTTAGCGTTAATTTAGTTAATGATGTTTTGGCTGAGTCTGAGTTCGTAAAATGAACCAATAACCCGTGCCAATTTTTATTTTAAGTATTGTTCGATGTATTTATAATCGGGTGTTAGTTCTCCCTGGTGAAGAATGAGAGCCTTTTTTAGCGCGCGTGGTAAATCTACATCATCAAAATGCTCATTGAAATCGGCTACCGCAACGGGCTTGATGTAAGGCATCAGCGCATCGGCAAATGCGATAGATGAATCGCGGGGCAATTCACTGGGCAAAATATCCACTGCCATCACAAGTATGCCATCGCCGCTAAAACCGCTGTTGGGCTCACGTGCAAATGGATTATACACAAAAACCGGATCTTCAATCTCAGTGCCCTTGTGGGTGCATTCGATGGAGCCGTCAGGATCGCAGGTAATATCACCGATAACAGTGAGTTTTGGAGTTCCGGCTGAATATAATTTTTCAAGATAATTTTTGGTTACTATTCGCGGATAACGGGTATCCCAATACATACAGTTCATTAATACAGTCAGATGCGGAATGTATTTTTCAAACTGGCTGCGGTATTTTTCAGGATGTGAATAATAATCGTGCAGTTCAAATTCCTGGGCCGGATCAATTGGTTCGGACAGGTCTTCTTCTTTGAATACAACTTTATAGATCAGATTATTGGGTAAGTGATCCCGATCCTTCAGACTCAGCAATTTCTCTGGTGAAATCTCCTTAACGGGAAGCAGGTTCGCAATTTCCTGCGCACCAATGGAAACATTTCCATATCCTGTGAAACCAATGGTAAGCGGGCGAAGTTCCTCAGGCAGTCCGTTTTCGGCTATCTCCTGCCCTACTTCGGAAATCACCTTTTTGGCTTCGGCAAGCGAATCGTATTTATGTGCCTGCTGAATTTTCAGGAAAGGAGTTTCCATTCCGTAATATTTCAAGCGCTGACCGAGGCTCCACAGGGAATTGATCATTCCAGCCAGCCCGGCATATTTCCCGAAGAAAATCAGGCGTTTGCCTTGCTCGTCCACAATGCGTTCGTACTCAATAAGGTTGCATTTAAGTTCCATCATCTTTTTGAGCATGGGCATGTTGTAGGCCTGTCCTTTGATGACATGGGAGAAGAACACATAGGTTTTATCAGGTTCAAAAAATGAGAGGGGAATTTCTTTCACACCAAGAATGATTGAACACTCATTCAAATTATCTTCAACACGGGCACCGGCGGCTACATATTCTTCTTCTGAGAAAATCCGTTTCTTCGAACGCTGAACAATGAAGTCCAGTTTCTTTTCTTTAATAAGTCGTGCTAAGTGTTTGGGGGTGAGGGGTGTCCGACGCTCCATAAGGTATTTGTCTTCGAGCCGGATTCCGATAAAGTTACTCATATCAGTAGGTTATTAGTTGTTCCCGAGTGATGAATGGGAGTGCAAAGGTAGAAATTTAAGGTGTATTTTTGTAACCTGATTCAAAACAATCTCAGGAATGGAAACAAAGAAAATAGCAGACCGATACCAGCGCATATACAAGCAGTTAGAGGAATTATTAACAAAAAGTTCCGACCCTACTGCCCGAATGGCAAGCATTTCAGCGGTACTCTATCATAAAATGGATTATTTTTTCTGGTGCGGGTTTTACCGTTTGGTTGAGGGTGAGCTTACCGTTGGACCCTACCAGGGACCGGTAGCCTGCCAAGTGCTGAAAAAGGATACCGGAGTTTGCTGGGCCGGATTAAATGCAGGTAAATCAATAATTGTTCCTGATGTTGAAAAATTCCCTGGCCATATTGCCTGCGACAGCCGTTCAAAATCCGAAATCGTGATTCCGCTTTTCGACAAATCAGGCAATGCTTACGGAGTGCTGGATATTGACAGCACTGCTTTGAATTCTTTTGATGATGTGGACAGAGAGTGGTTGGAGAGGATTGTTGGCCTGATCAATTAAAAATGGCTATTCAAGCACTATTGCATTATTACTTCCTAAAACATAATCCATATTAATATCTGATTTGGCGAGAAATGAGACTGACTTATCTCGCTGAATAACCCTACCTTTGCACCGCTTTTCTAAAAGGCGGAGTTTAATCTTACAACATGCAACAAATCAGAAATATAGCCATAATAGCCCACGTTGATCATGGAAAAACAACTTTGGTTGACAGGATACTGCACCAGGTAAAGCTTTTCCGTGATAACCAGGACATGGGCGAACTCATCCTTGATTCAAACGAACTGGAACGCGAACGCGGCATCACCATTCTTGCGAAAAATGTTGCCGTGCGTTACAAGGATGTCAAAATCAATATCATTGATACACCTGGCCACACCGACTTTGGCGGCGAGGTAGAGCGTGTGCTCAATATGGCCGATGGCGTGCTACTGGTGGTTGACGCTTTTGAAGGCCCTATGCCGCAAACCCGCTTTGTGCTCGAAAAAGCGCTGAATCTGGGTTTGAAACCCATCGTTGTGGTTAACAAAGTGGATAAACCCAACTGCGATCCTGAAGGAACCCAGGAGGATGTATTTGATCTGATGTTTAGCCTTGGCGCCACCGAAGATCAATTGAACTTTCCTACCGTTTTCGGTTCTTCAAAAGAAGGATGGATGGCCGCTCACTGGGAGGAAGAAGCTACCGATGTCAGCTATTTGCTCGATATGATCATTGAGCATATTCCGCCACCTGTGCAATTGCCTGGCAACCTCCAAATGCAAATCAGTTCCCTGGATTACTCATCTTATATCGGCAGAATTGCAGTTGGCAGGATTCTGCGTGGAAGTATTCAGGCAGGGATGCAGGTTTCGCTCGTTAAAAGCGATGGAAGAGTTATTAAATCATTGGTGAAAGAGCTGTACCGCTTTGAAGGATTGGGCAAAGAAAAAGTAAAACATCCGCTTGAAACCGGCGAAATTTGTGCGGTGCTCGGTCTTGAAAATTTCGAGATTGGCGATACCGTTGCTGACTTTGAAGCGCCTGAAGCCCTCACGCCCATCATGGTGGATGAACCAACCATGAGCATGCTGTTCACCATTAACAATTCCCCGTTTTTTGGCAGGGAAGGAATTTATGTAACATCCAGGCATGTGCGCGACAGGCTTTTCAAGGAAACCGAAAAGAACCTTGCTCTCAGGGTTGAAGAAACAGATTCGCCTGATCGTTTGCTTGTTTTTGGCCGGGGCATCCTTCATCTTTCAATTCTTGTTGAAACCATGCGCCGCGAAGGGTATGAGTTTCAGATTGGTCAGCCCCAGGTGCTTGTTAAAGAAATCAATGGTGAAAAACATGAACCGGTTGAATTTCTGACCATCAGCGTGCCGGAATCGTTTTCTGGAAAAGTGATCGAAATCGTAACCCGCCGCAAGGGAGAAGTTTTAACTATTGAAACCCGAAGTGATCGTGTGATCCTTGAATTCAATATTCCCGCAAGAGGTATCATTGGTTTAACCAATCCGATCCTGACTGCAACTGAAGGCGAAGCCGTGATCGCACACCGGTTCAAAGCTTACGAACCCTGGAAAGGTGAAATTCCGAACCGCATGAACGGCTCATTGCTGGCTATGGAAACCGGCACTGCCATTGCATACAGCATTGACAAATTGCAGGATCGCGGAAAGTTTTTCATTTTCCAGAAGGAAGAAATTTATGCCGGTCAAATTATAGGTGAACACAGCCGGCAGGACGACTTGCTTATCAACGTTACCAAAACCAAAAAGCTTAGCAACATGCGGGCTTCCGGATCGGATGATAAAACTATTATTGTACCTCCGGTTAGGTTTTCGCTTGAAGAAGCCATGGAATACATTAAAGACGATGAATACGTTGAAGTAACGCCGAAATCCATCCGTTTACGAAAAATCATTCTGGATGAGCATGAGCGTAAGCGCAAAAGCAAGCAGTAATTACTAAATGCATGTTCAACTGCCTGCAAGTTAATCGAACATGTAAGTTGAAACCCGAAACAGCCTAACTTACTCCGAACTCTAGTGGTCCGGACCTGGGGGTCTGCGCCCGTTGCGCCGTTCTATCATGCGTTGTTGCAGTTCCCGGTTGAATTGCTGCTCCGCCCTGAAAAAGACAGCGATCTTGATTGGAGGTAAAAATTCCCTTAAATCCCTGACAAGCTTTTTACGCGCGGCCAGCGCCTTTTCGGCATGAAGGAGGCGCTCATCAATCATTGCGTTTATTTCCTGATCGCTTTTATTTTCAAGCCCTTCAGCAATACTCTGAAAAGCTTCAAGGCGTTCATCCTTGAGTTGGCTCAAGGCTTCCTGATATTGATCATACACCGGCCAGAAAAGCCTGGCTTCTTCGGGAGTCAGCTTCATTTGACGTGAAAGGAATGTGGTTTTTGCGACCTCAAGTCTTTCCCGGCCTTGTTGAAGGCCTGGCCTTTGCTGCGCAAACAATGCATGAGAAGCTATTACGATCATAAGCACGGGGACAACCATCAATGATTGGGTAAACTTTTTCATAGTCTGTATTTTTTAAAATTCGAATTCATCTGCTTCGGCAAGGTAATCAAGAATGACATCAAAAGGAATTTCGTCCAATTCAGCAAACAAGTCGTCAAATCCATTAGCGGGATCAGAACTCAAAGATGGTTCCGGCTTGATAACCAGTGTGTCTTTTTCAACTAGACTGATATCTGAATCAGATATACCGTTAATTTCAGTTAACTGTTCCGGATGTTCAATTGCAGGTTGATTATGAACTATGATGTTCTTATCCGGGTCAGCTATGTCAATGATTAGCAGAACACCAATGCTGATAATAATCAGCATTACGGCAGCAATGGCCCTAAAAGCGGGTCGAACGAAAAGATGAGGTTTGATGTTATTCTTTTCGCGGGCTATAATTACCAGCTTGTCCGGAAGCTCTTTGAAATAATTTTCAGGAATTCCGGGAAACCCATCAGGCCCTTTGCCACGCAAATCTTCAAACTTCTGATCCATAATATTAAACATTAGCCATTAAGTACTTTTCAATCTTTTTCACCGCGTTATGATACACTGCTTTAAGTGTTCCCTCGCTTAGTTGCAGAATCTCGGCCATCTCGGTGTACTTCATATCGTTATAATATCTCAATCCAAACACCATGCGTTGCTGAACCGATAAATTATGCATGGCATTTTCAAGTTTTCTTTTTATCGCCTCGGCATTGTTTGATCCGAACTCAGGAGCTTGTTGCCCGGAATATGGCTTAGATGAGATTAAAAACAAGTTCCTGATTCTCTGTTTTCTCAAGTGCTGCAAGGCTTCGTTGGTTGCAATGCGGAACAGCCATGTACCTATTTTTGACTGATTCCTGAAACCATCCAGGTTTTGCCACGCTTTGATAAAAGTATTTTGAAGAACGTCATCGGCATCATCATGGTCAAGGACCATACTGCGAATGTGAGAATAAAGTATCCGGCTATGATCGGCAACAATCTGTCTGAAGCCGTTTTCGTCCTGCGACGATATTTCTTTTTCAACCTTTTGACCTTCTGATGTCATCCTGCCTTAGCGTATCTGAAAATATTAGAAACTCCGGAAGCTTGCAATTTATGCAATATTCCGGAGTTTCAGGATATTTCGTTTAAGGCAACCTGATTATAAAGGTTCTGTTTCCTACAGTTACCGTGGCAATATTATCGCATGTTCCATCACCATAATCCAATGTTCGGGTGGGTCTGTTGGCCGGAACGGTTTCAACGATCCCACTCACGAAATGGTGGCATGAAAGTTCCCTACGCAGCGGTTCAAGTATGGTTCGCACAAAGCCTCCACCATTGCTATGGCTATGTGTTCCGGAGCCGGTGATCAGAAATACATTGTCATACCAGACAGGTGTTTCATAGCCTTCGATCCATGTGCGCAGATGATTTGCCTCCCATGTAATAACTGCCTGGTTATTATTCATTGTAATCATCCCATCCACAATGGTTTCATACTGTGGCTGCCCTTCATCATTTGGCCCAAGATTGGTCATTACCCTTGTGCCTTCAACATGATTGTCATTTACATAGAAATTATTAAAAGTATGTGTAATTACAGTGCCCGGCTGATGATAGCGTCCTGTGAAAGTTACAATGATCTGACCACGGCGCCATTTACCATCGCGGCACAGGCAATTTACTTCACCAAAGTCAATAATCATCACATGCGGCATTGATGTGGTATCAATTGTGATTGTCACACAATCGCCTAACCTTGAACCATCGTCATTATTTGATTTTGTACCATTTCCACCAATCCTGAAAGCCTGGTCGGCAATTTCACCCAATTCATCAAAAATGGCTTCAGCAATGGCATCGTCCTTTGCCATTTTGTTGTCAGCAATTTCCTGTTCATTTTCTTTTTGGCAGGCTGTAATACCAAACAGCAAAAGCGCTGTGATCATAAAGACCGAAAATTTCTTCATCGCATTCATTGTTTTAAATTTTTTAATTGAACCTTCTTTTTTAAACGTAAAACTTAGATGCATAATACACCGCAGGGTTTATTCTGAACCAGAAAAAATTTTGGCTTATCAGCAATCGGATGTCGGTGGCATAAATCAGGGTTTTTGATTTCATCATAACACGATGAAGTTCCGCCACTTGAAAACTTTAACACCATGTATATCTACAGTTCAGCACATTTTTAGTACTTTTGCACCTCGTTTCTGAAAACCTATTATGATTCTAAATAACAGAGAACTATGAAAAAAGAAGCTAAGAAAAAGCAGGTAAAACATGTATATTATTTCGGTGGAAAAAAAGCCGATGGTGATGCCGGAATGAAGAACCTTTTAGGTGGCAAAGGTGCCAACCTAGCTGAAATGGTGAACATTGGCGTGCCTGTGCCCCCGGGTTTTACAATTACTACCGAGGTATGCACATTATACAATGCACATGGGCAGGATCATGTTGTGAACCTCATCAGAAAAGAGGTTGAAAAAAATATGCAAAAGGTTGAAAAGGAAATGGGTTCCGGATTTGGCGACCCCGCCAATCCCCTTTTATTGTCGGTTCGCTCAGGTGCCCGCGCTTCAATGCCCGGTATGATGGATACAGTGCTCAACCTCGGCTTGAATGAAGCTACCGTTGCAGGTTTGGTTAAAAAATCGGGCAACGAACGCTTTGTTTGGGATTCGTACCGCCGTTTTGTCCAAATGTTCGGCGATGTGGTATTGGGCCTGAAACCCGCTTCAAAAGAAGATATTGATCCTTTCGAAGAAATCATGGAACACCTCAAGGCTGAGAAAAAAGTTGAAAACGACAACGATCTTAGCACCGATGATCTTAAAGAACTTGTGAAACGCTTCAAAACAGCAGTTAAGAAAACTACCGGTCATGATTTTCCTGACAATCCCTGGGAGCAACTTTGGGGTTCAGTAATGGCAGTATTCAACAGCTGGGGCAACGACCGTGCTTCTTATTACCGCCAAATGCACAATATTCCCGATGAGTGGGGAACAGCAGTGAACGTTCAGGCAATGGTGTTCGGCAACATGGGCGACAATTCTGCCACAGGCGTAGCTTTCACCCGCGATGCTGCCACCGGCGAAAACCTTTTCAACGGCGAATATCTTATCAATGCACAGGGCGAAGACGTAGTAGCCGGAATCCGCACTCCACAACAAATTACACTCGAAGGTTCAAAACGCTGGGCGCAACTAGCCACAGTAAACGAAGCTGACCGCGCAGCGAAGTTTCCTTCACTTGAAGAAGCAATGCCAACAGTTTATAAGGAATTATATGATTTTCAGAAAAAGCTCGAACGCCATTACCGCGATATGCAAGACCTTGAGTTTACTATCCAGGATGGCAGACTTTGGATCCTACAAACCCGTAACGGGAAACGCACGGGTGCAGCTATGGTTTCAATTGCTATGGATATGATGCGCGAAGGTTTGATCTCAAAAAAAGAAGCACTCCTGCGTGTTGAACCCAATAAGTTAGATGAGCTGCTTCATCCGATTTTTGACACAGATGCTCTTGCCAAGGCAAAAGTAATTTCAAAAGGTTTACCGGCATCTCCGGGTGCTGCAACCGGCCAGATCGTTTTCTTTGCTGATGAAGCAGAAAACTGGGTTGCACAAGGGAAAAAAGTGATTTTGGTTCGAATTGAAACCTCACCCGAAGACTTACGTGGAATGAACGTTGCCCAGGGAATCCTCACCGCACGTGGCGGAATGACTTCACATGCTGCTGTTGTGGCACGTGGCATGGGTAAATGCTGTGTTTCCGGCGCGGGAAGTATTAAAATTGATTACAAGACCCGCACCATGATTGCCGGTGGCAAAAAATATAAAGAAGGCGAATTTATTTCACTGAATGGTTCAAGCGGCGAAGTTTATGATGGAAAAATCCTGACCAAAGATCCAGAACTCAGTGGCGATTTTGGCAAACTGATGGAACTTGCCGAAAAATATACACACATGTCAGTTCGAACCAATGCCGATTCACCACGCGACTCCAGGGTTGCGCGCGAATTTGGAGCCAAAGGTATCGGACTCTGCCGCACAGAACATATGTTCTTTGAAGGTGACCGCATCAAAGCCATGCGTGAAATGATCCTGGCTTCCGATGAATCCGGACGACGCAAAGCGCTCGAAAAACTGCTGCCAATCCAACGTGAAGATTTTGAAGGCATCTTTGAAGCAATGCACGATTTGCCGGTAACGGTTCGCTTACTCGACCCGCCTTTGCATGAGTTTGTGCCGCATGAAGAAGCCAATCAAAAAGAAATGGCGAAGGAAATGGGCATCAGTGTTGAACAAGTGAAATCCAAAGTGGATGAGTTGCATGAATTCAATCCGATGCTTGGGCATCGCGGATGCCGGCTTGGAAACACCTATCCTGAAATCAGCGAAATGCAGGCCCGCGCCATTATTGAAGCCGCATTGAACCTGAAAGCAAAAGGAATCAGGGCTATTCCTGAAATTATGATCCCGCTTACCGGTACGCTTGAAGAGATGCGTTTACAGGAAAAAATTGTCCGTGAAACGGTTGAGCAGGTATTTGCCGAACGCAACGAGCGTATTGACTACCTTGTTGGAACCATGATCGAGGTGCCACGTGCAGCCCTTACTGCCGATCGCATTGCCGAATCAGCCGAATTCTTTTCGTTCGGAACCAACGATCTCACGCAGATGACTTTTGGTTATTCGCGCGATGATGCCGGCAAATTCCTTCCGGTTTATCTTGCCAAAGGCTTGCTCAAGCATGATCCTTTCCAGGTTCTCGACCGCGAAGGTGTCGGCCAATTGGTTGAAATGGCCGTGAAAAAGGGTCGCAAAACAAAGAAGAAACTCAAAGTTGGTATTTGTGGCGAGCATGGTGGCGAACCTAATTCAGTAGCATTCTGTCACATGGTAGGCATGGATTATGTGAGCTGTTCACCTTACCGCGTACCTATTGCAAGGCTGTCTGCTGCTCAGGCTGCGGTTAGAGAAAAAATGGAAAAGAAAGAAGGCAAGGTGGTTAAAAAGATCAAGAAAAGCGCAAAAAAGAAAAAATAGAAAATTAAGCGTCTCATGCATTTTGAAAGCAGCCTGATTTATTCAGGCTGCTTTTCTTTTTTCACATGCTGATTATTGTATTTTTGCACATCCTTTTTATTAATTACAAAATAAAACTTCATGGACAACAAGCTCAAACAGATTCAGGCAGATCTGGAATCCTATGGGATCACCGATGTAAATGAAATCTATTACAACCCATCCTACGAGGAACTTTTCAAACATGAAACCGATCCAACACTCGAAGGCTTTGAAAAAGGAATGCTCACCGATACCGGTGCTATTAATGTTGACACCGGAAAGTTCACCGGCCGCTCGCCAAAAGATAAGTTCATTGTTTATGATGAAACTTCCAAAGATACAGTGTGGTGGTCAACCCAGGGAAAGAACGACAACAGGCCTCTTAAACCTGAAATTTGGAACTATCTAAGGAATTTGGTTTCCAGGCAATTGTCGGACAAGAAATTATACGTTGTTGATGCCTATTGCGGCGCCAATCCCGAAACCCGGCTTAATGTCAGATTTATTATGCGGGTGGCTTGGCAAGCCCATTTTGTTAAAAATATGTTTATCCGTCCCAGCGAGGAAGAACTAAAATCATTTAAGCCAGACTTTATCTCGATCAATACTGCACGGCTCACCAATCCGAACTGGCAGGAACACGGCATGAATTCGGAGAACTTTGTTGTTTTTAACCTTACTGAAAGAATGCAACTCATTGGCGGTTCGTGGTATGGTGGCGAAATGAAAAAAGGCATCTTTACGATGATGAACTATTATCTACCACTAAAAGGAATAGCAAGCATGCATTGCTCGGCCAATGTTGGTAAAAAAGGAGATGTCGCCATTTTCTTCGGGCTTTCAGGAACCGGCAAAACAACACTTTCAGCCGATCCGAAGCGCGCCCTTATTGGTGATGACGAGCATGGTTGGGATGATGATGGCGTGTTTAATTTCGAAGGTGGTTGTTATGCCAAATGCATCAATCTAAGCCAGGAAAATGAGCCAGATATTTTTAATGCGATCCGCCGCGATGCTTTGCTCGAAAACTGCGTTGTACGGGCCGACGGTTCCATTGACTTTGCTGACGCTTCCAAGACTGAAAACACAAGGGTGTCCTACCCTATTTATCATATTGACAATATTGTAAAACCAGTTTCAAAGGCTGGACATGCGACCTCGGTGATTTTCCTCACCGCTGATGCTTTTGGTGTTTTGCCTCCGGTTTCAAAACTTACTCCAGACCAGACTGAATATCACTTCCTGTCGGGCTTTACTGCTAAACTTGCAGGAACTGAGCTCGGTGTAACTACACCCCAGCCAACTTTTTCAGCCTGCTTCGGAAATGCATTCCTGGCTCTACATCCAACAAAATATGCAGTTGAACTAGTTAAACGGATGGAAGCTTCCGGAGCCAAAGCCTATCTTGTAAATACGGGCTGGAATGGAAGCGGAAAGCGGATATCTATTAAGGACACACGCGGAATTATTGATGCAATTCTTGACGGAAGTATTGATAAAGCGCCTACCAAAAAGATAGCTTATTTTAACCTTGAAGTTCCAACCAAGCTTGAGGGAGTAAATCCTGATATCCTGGATCCGCGAAACACTTATGTAAACCCCGAAGAATGGGATCAGAAAGCGCTGGTGCTGGCAAAGAAATTCATTGATAATTTTGCCAAATATACCGATACAGAAGAAGGTAAGCGCCTTGTTGCTTCCGGTCCGATTCTATGATAGTATTATTTATTCCGGTTTAAATTGATTATATTTTTTTGAAAGAAAGCCTCCATATCGGGGGCTTTTTTAATACATTTACAACCAATTTTTAAAACCCCAACATTATGTACGAAGGAATTGTAAGAACAATCGACCACGAAGAAGGTATCGGTTACATCCAGGAAATGGATGACAGTCGGATCATGTTCATGATAGATAACGTTTCAGGACCTCTGGAAGAAGAAGATAAGGTGACATACGATATTGAAACGAAACCCACCCGGCAAGCTGTGAACGTGAGCAGGATTGGGTCTTAGTGATCCATTGGATATTTTGCCGCTCTTTTGGTAGAACAACCATGATCAAAAAGGATCTACGGCAACCTCCCATTGGATCTCCATGAGTAAATCAACAGTACTTACAGGAAGTGGTTCGGCAAACAAACCGTAAATCCTGATAGTAAGGTCATCTTCAGTGGAGAGGAGTTGAAGAACATTGCCAGCTTCATTAGTAAGAATATATGTTATTTCTCTTGCTGACAAGGAATCATTGGCTGCAGTTGCAACAACCACCTCTTCAAAAGACGGGGTAGAAACTGAAACCGTAGAACTTTCAAGGAAACTTAATTCCACATCTTCAGGTTCAAGAACCGTTAGTGTAACAGATTTAATCACTGCATTCTTTATCAGATCAGGGTTTCCATCATAATGCCTGATAAGGCTATCAATATCCAAATTGATGGTTTCTTCATGCATCAAAATCAGTTCAGATTTAAAACGCAATGAATCAATATGAAAATCAATTTTTGTTGTAACAGGTACTTTGAGGGTAGGCTTGAGCATTTCGAGATCACATGAAGCCATGAAGAGCAGCAACAAAACTGTTAAAGCCGTCCTAAATGTGAGTAAAATGTTAATACGCTGCATGAGCAGCTTCCGACCCGTTCCAAAAGAAATCATAGCACTGATTTATGCTATTAACGTAGAATCATTCTATTTTATTCTATTTCCTGATCCGGATCATCATGCAAGCATTACCGGCATAACAAGCATCAGGATATCTTCGTGTTCATTTTCGTTATTTACCGGGCGCAGGATTCCGGCGCGGTTTGGTTCCGACATTTCAAGGCTAATCTCCGGAGAATCAATGTTATTAAGCATTTCAGCGAGGAAACGGGAGTTAAACCCGATCTCCATATCCTGTCCTTCATAACTGCAAGCCAGACGCTCACGGGCCTCGTTTGCAAAGTCAATATCTTCAGCAGCCAAATGTAATTCCTGTCCGGAAATTGTAAGCCTCACCTGGTGGGTTGACTGATTGGCAAAAATAGAAACCCTGCGGATGGAGTTTAGAAAAGTTAAGCGGTCAATAACCAGGCGATTTGGATTATCGCGGGGAATCACAGCCTCGTAGTTTGGATAACGGCCTTCAATCAGGCGACAAACAAGTAAGAGATTCCTGAAAGTGAAAGATGCATTGGTTTCGTTATACTCAAGTTTTACTGGAACTTCTTCTGTGGCAAGCAGACCTTTAAGCTGATTAAGCGGTTTCCGGGGGAGTATAAATGAAGCAGAATCATCGGCTTTCGCATCAGTGCGTTTATAGCGGACTAGCTTATGTGCATCGGTAGCAACAAAAGTGAGATCATCGGGTGTGAACTCGCAGAAAACACCTGACATTACAGGGCGCAGTTCGTCGCTTCCGGTTGCAAATATTGTTTTGCTTATAGCATCCGCCAACAGGGTAGAATCAACATTCAGTGTTGTGACATTCTCCATTATTGGAGGTTTGGGGAAACTTCCGCCATCCTGGCCTGCCAGTTTATACTTTCCTTCTCCGGTCTTAAGTTCAATAATTCTGTCGCCCAAAGAACTCACTGAAAATGTAACCGGCACATCAGGAAGAGTCTTGAGGGTTTCAAGTAAAATTTTTGCAGGTACGGCAATAATTCCACCTTCTTCAGTCATTGAAAGGGGGATGGACACCGTCATGGTAGTTTCCAGATCACTGGCAGTTACACGTAAAGAGCTGTCTTCAAGCTCGAATAAAAAGTTTTCTAAAATTGGAAGTGCGCTGCTCGAACCAAGAACGCCACTGATGGCTTGCAGGTTTCTTAATAGAACTGTACTGGATACGATGAATTTCATTTCTAACGATTTTCGGGTTGATAACTGAACAAAGTTAAACGAAATTATCAACCACAAAGAATAAAATATCAGCTTAAAGCTGAAATATTTTTCAACTCTCCGTTAACAATGCAAATGAAGCTTTGATCCAGCACTTTTGCAAAAGTGGTTCAGTAAGTTTAAGAGCCAGCAAATCAAATTAATGCGGACAAAAATAAGGGATAATGTCAGCTTTTGTTCCGGTAAATGAATTTGGACTCCGTGCCGTTCAGCAATCTTTTAATGTTTTTCCTATGCATGAGGGGAACGACTAGGCCAACCAGAATTGAAAAAACCATTAGTGCTGGATGATCAACCCTGATAACAAAAATTGCGATAAATGGAAAAGTGATAGCGCTCAAAATAGAAGCAAGCGACACATACCCGGATAGTAACAATATAAGTGTGAAAATGCCCATAACAATAAAGAAGGTAGCAGGGAAAAGCGCGATCACAATCCCGGTAATTGAAGCAACTCCTTTTCCCCCTTTAAAGCCTGCAAATACAGGGAAAATATGTCCGGTAACAGCAATTGCACCAAGCAGCAACTGAAAGTTTATGAGCATGTTACCTTCTAATCCGGTGGAAAAGATTATTGGCAGTTTTACGGCAAGCCAGGATTTAAAAACGTCAAACAGTAACACCGGCACACCGGCTTTCCACCCTAGCACCCTGATAGTATTTGTTGCGCCCGCATTGCCACTGCCCTGGGTTCGCACATCAAGATTATAAAATGTTTTTCCGACCCAAACCGCTGTGGGTATAGAACCAAGAAGATAAGCCGCGATGGCTAGCATTATAAGGTTAAGTTCTGGCATTTTGTAAGTGTGCTAATTGCCCCGCATTCTTCTTAAAAAAGCATTGCGTTCTTGCGTTGTTGAAATAATGAATTGATAGGTTTCGTCGCTGCCGCGGGTTTTGAGTGTCCGCTTGTCTTCCTTCAGGTTCATCACCAGGTTATTAAACTCTTCATTCGACGAAATTGCCTGCATGATGCCACCAGTGTAACTGAAAAAATACCATTCGTTGGCATTTGGTTGAAGATAAATAGTAAGTGCGTCTCCGGTCCGGCGCCTGACCAATTCAATGTGCCCATCAACGTAACGGTTCACAAGCTGATTGTTAAGTGTAGCAATTCCAATCGGGCCAAAGCTGGTAAAGGAACGGGTGGTATTATTCCATTTCAGGTTTAGATCGCCGAGGATAAGGGTTTGCGACAATTCCTTTGGAAACTTTCTGAAAGTGCCGTAAAGATTGAGTTCTGACAATAACCTTTGCGCGTCTGTTTCACCCAACATCAGTCGCAGGCCATCGCTGAAAAGTGGATTACCGGGATCTAAACCCGTCAAGTTCGCCTGTGTCAAAGCCTGGTTAAGGAATTCAAGGGCATCGGAACTAAAAAAGAAATCAATCACGCTGAAAAGCTCGAAAACCGTTGAGTCGGGCAGCATATAATGATTCAGTTTGCCTGCAGTGAACATACTCACACGTTCGAAGTTCTGACCAAAAGTGATTTCACCTTCCCCGCTTAAAATGCATCGGTCAACATTGAGCGTGAGCAGGCCGGATGACTGATCAAACACGCTATCACCCGTGATTGTGCCTACGTGATAATTTTGCGATTCTGCATCATAGCTGATGTACCCGTGTCGTGAAAACAAAGGAATATCTGATAGATGCTGCCTGCCTTGCAGGAAACCTGAATAAACCTTGTTGTCAATCAAACTGAAAAACACAGAAGCTGACAGTTCTTCACCGTGCACATCAACAAGGGTGTCAGCTACCGGTAAAAAGATATTCTGTTTATTTACCTCACCGTTAAATATGATCCAGTGAGGATTTATTTCACTGCATACATGTCTGATCCGGAAACCTCCATCGTAATAGAATTCCTTCTTGTCAGCATCAAAGCGTATGTTGCCGATAAAGTCGAAGAATGGGCTGAGGGAAAATCCAAGATCGGAGATATGCGCCAAACCATAGGTACTTCCAACACTATCTACTGCGATGCGGTTAAAAAGCACCGCCTGTGTTTTGCCAAAATCGTCGGTGTAGTCGTACACGCCTGTGGCGCTGTAATCACTCCGGCCAATGATTACGACGGTTGCATTGTAAAGACTGTGATTCCGGTTTGTTTTGCTGGCAACGAGATTAGCGCCCTGCAAAGGCCGCATTTCTGCATTTCTTGAAATGCCAACCTTGCCGTCAATGGGTGAAATAATGGCATCGGCCACTTCAATGAATGGCACTTCCTGGATTTCAAGCAAATATTCACGCAGGTCGAAGCGGGCAGCACCGGCGGCAAACCTCAAAGAATCCTGATCGGGATGAAGGGAAATAAAATTCACCGGAGAATTTTCCAAATCCGATGGATCAGGAAAAACCTCTCCAGGCGCAAATGGTTCCTGTAATGATGCTTCATTGCTATAAAACATTTCTTCATAATCAGCTTCCCAACGAAATGAGTTCATAAAGCCAGCATATTGATTAAGCGGAAACTCAAGCATAGATGCTGTGTCTTTACTGCTGAACCGTCCCTGATTGAGTTCCAGATCATACTGAAAATCGTAGGCAGAAGCCCTGAAAGCGGTATCTGCCCCCGTTGTTTTTAAAATGAAAGCGCTGCTATCGGCTCCAAACTGACTTTGCTGAAAGTTAAAATCCACAGAATTGAACACTGCATTGCCAAACGTAAGTTCACCCGAACCAAAAAGGCCGTCGGAACTATAAATGAGCGTGCCTTTGTGAACCACTTGATTATTGTACATCTCAAACGGAACGTTCTCGATGGTCCGCAAATGCATCACGTCTTCACCTGGAACCCATTCTTGCTGCACACCTTTCGCAACTACAGCCGGATTTGAGATAACGCCAATGGCTTCTTCGAGGTCAAACTCACCAAGCTGGGCGATCATCTTATCGGGATGAAAAACGAAATCCTCTGAGTGAGAAACAGACGTCTGGAATTGGACCCGGCCTCCTCCTCTCAGGCCCTGATGACTAAGCGATAAATCAACAAATGCTTTGGCTGTGCCATTGTATATAGGTAAGCCGGTATCACTGAATTGTTTTGTGAACCCGAGTGAATAATCTGGTTGCACACGCAAAGGTTCTTCAATATTCGGGAAAATATTACCGGAAACCAGGTAACCATTGAAGCTCATTCCCACCGTAGTGAAATTGGTAAGACTATCAATTGTAAAAGGCATAACGTGATAATAAAAGCTATCACGCTGATAAACGCCGCCCTGAATATGCGGTTCATCAAAATAAACATATGCATCATTTTTTGAGTCAAATATTGGGTAGCGCGGAAAGGATTTACGACCAGATTTATTATTGGGATCATCAATTAATAAATCGCCGCTAATATTTGAAATTACTGTTTTTACCCTTTCGAGCTTTTCTTCGAACACTTTGATATCCTGTTGAACCGGAACCTGGAAGCTCAGTGAGTCAATTTGGGTAAGGTTGAGTTTGAATTCATCATAAACAAAAGCACATTCTTTTGCATAAAATTCAAAATATCCGGCATTTATGCGGCCTTGAAAAAGAAAATCCATTCCCTTCTTCAACCTGATCTGTTGGTTCCCGGGGTAAATAAATACTTTCTGCGTATTGCTCAGATACACTTCCGGAACACCAAAAATATCAAGATCAAATGTTTTAAGATTCAATCTCGCATTTACCAAACCTTCCACTTTCGACTGAACACGGATCACATCATAATCTGAGCGATCGTTGATGGCATCAATATAATGATGGGTGCGATCCTTCACTACTACCTTTCCATCATCGGGCGAGTATTGCAGGAAACCACGGTTCGCAAGCGAAATCAGCATGGCGCTAACCTGGGTAATACTCAGATTCAAGTGTGTGGCAAGCTCCTCATGGTAAAACACATTGGACCCTAAACCCTGGATAAATCCATTGATCAAAATCAGGGGATGCCTTGCATCAGCGCCCTGGATACTGTTGAATCGCTGCTTCGTAAAGAAATTATCAGATTCAAAAGTGGCTTCGCTCTCGCGGCTTAAACCCAGCATCGCACCGAAAGTCATTTCATCTTCATCGAGTTTCCAGTACAATGCCTCAAAAATCATGTCGAGCTGATGATAGGAATTAAAATATGGACTTTGGGCAAGGCCATCGCCGGTCCGGAGCAGCATCAATTCCCTTTCAGAATGCAGGTAACGCATTTGTAAACCAGGATGATAGATCGAATCATTTTCTAAAAATAAGCAAAAGGCCGCCCGTTGTGCTGTGATCCTGTCGTTTCGGATGATAAAACTGTAAGACTCTAATTTCACGATTGGTTCACCGCTTTTCCTGATTGTGACCACAGCATTGTTGCGGTTCTTACCAAAACCAACAACGCGGTTGCCTTCAAGCCCGAAACCTCCCATATAATCAATATCCTGAAAAATATTGCGCACTTCAAGGAAAACATTGTGGGAACTAAATCGTGGATAAGTGCCTGCAGCCTGGGTGCCTCCGGCCACTACCCTGTGATTGACGCTACCTGGCAACGCACGGTTAAAATATTCGGGAAAGTGCATTAACGCCGAGTCGGCGGTGAAGGAAGAATTTGTAAGCAAGATGTTGTAGAAGGTAAAATCAGCATACACCTGGTCGGCTGCATAACCTGAATTTTCCCAGTTTATCCTGCCTTTTGTGCCGACCCATTCGTTTTGTACAGGATAATATGAACCGGAAGCATTTAAAATGCTCATGCTGTCGCGATTGGCATAACACCGCAAATTTGCGTCACGAAAAACAAAACCCGGAAGGCTATCAGAAGTCATGGCCCAATCTGAGTCAAAGATACGCCATTGCACCGAGTTGGATCGGAACAAAACACCTTCTTTAAAATACACTTCACTTTTTTCTAGAAAATCCTGGATGCTTTTTTCATTTCTCCCGCTAACGAGTTTTGAAACACTTTTGTTCCAATCAATGAATTGCTCCTTGCTGGTGTATTTTTCTTGGAAAGCCATGGAAGCGGAGAAATATGCAAAATAATGTGGGAAAGGTTTCAGCCCAACCGTATACATTTGGTTAGCCATAGTAATCATTGTCTGTTGCTGATCAGAACCAATCAAGCCAGTGTTGAACCCCTGCCTGATATTGCTCATCAAAGTAGCAGCAGCCTGACGATGCCGCGCTGGTGCCTGTTTGAGCAATACCTCAAGTTCAGCGACAAACAATGCAGGATCGTAGGAAAAAGCAGCAGAATCCTGGGCAACAAGCCATATGGGCGATAAAGAAAAAAAACCAAGAAGAAAAATCCCTGCAATTCGTTTGATCATATTTAACGTCTCTCTTTAAGCTGATCCTGGCGGCTTTTATCCTTTCCTGAAAATAGCCGCGACCCACTCGTTTCGAAGTCTATGTTCAACAAAATTCCAGCCAGATTTTTCGGCTTCAGCAATGATGATTTTCAGATCCGGTTCGTAAAAACCGCTCAGGTAAATCATGGAACCTTCTTCGAGATATAGATTATAATGCTGAATATCATCAAGTAAAATGTTGCGGTTGATATTCGCCAGCACTACATTATATGTCCCTCCCGGTATTGCTGATGCGTCACCAAAGATAACGTCAATATTTTTAATTCCGTTTAATTCGCAATTTTCTATTGCATTGTTGTAGGCCCATTCATCATTATCAATGGCCACAGCTTGTGCAGCGCCTTTCATTAAAGTTATGATAGCCAGCACCCCGGTTCCCGAACCCATGTCCAAAACACGTTTGCCTTTGAAATCGTTTTCAAGTATCAATTGGATCATCAGATAGGTTGTGCCATGGTGGGCAGTGCCAAACGACATCTTGGGCTGGATCACAACATCAAACTCCATCCCTGTTGGTTTCGCATGAAAAGGCGCTCTTATCATGCATTTGTTTTCAATAACTACTGGCTCATAACCACTTTCCCAGATAGCGTTCCAGTTCTGATCGGCTAAATCCTCAGTTTTTTCGATTACTGCTTTTCCCTTAAAATCCTGTAAAATATCCTGTAGCTTGTTCGCGTCAAACAGATTGATTTCAATGTAAGCGGCAATGGATTTTTCGGTTTCCATGAAACTGTCGTAGCCAATGCCGAGGAGCACAGCCATCAGTTTTTCCCGCAGGCTTTCGTCTTCAGCGATTTGTATTGTGATCTCTTTGTACTTCATTAGGTTGGCAAGTTCTTTTACCCTGCGTTGTCGTAGGCAGTTTTTATCCAGCTTATAACTTCTGCATCGATGCTATTAGTATCGCTTAGATTAATTTTGTGCGAACACATTGCATTTGACGTCTTTATTTCCTCCAGTTTGCCTTTTGGTTCCTGCCCCTTGAGATTAATTCCAACTTCAAAGCGGGTTTTGGTTGCGGGCTGCAGCATGGCAAATTGCTTTTTCCTTCTCAAACTCACATAAGCATTTTTGGGTGCAATCTCAACGTCATCGCCAAACTGTTGGATTTCTTTCATCAACATGTCATACAGTGGCTTAAAGTGTTCTTTTCCTACATACTGTCTTGTGATCAGGTCGTCCTGGTTTGTTGCCGATCCGGCATCAGTTCCCCTTGATTTGAGCGCAACCAGGTTTGCGAATCCATGTGTGAACGCGTGCTCTTCTTTCAGAAACTTTAAAATTTCTCCATGTTTTTCGAAACCTTTATTTCGAACGATTACAATCCACTCTTCCAGCGATTTGCCTGTATTTTTCTTCAGGTTGTCAATCATGGTTTGTTCTGCTTTGTCCATAATTTTCTGATTTTGTTCTGTTATTAAATTATTGCAAAGTAAGTAACAAATAAAACAAGAAGGTTGTTGCCATTTGCCTGATCGCTAACTAATAGTCAGTGGGTGAAGATTTCGGAAGGCTTTGCAGACCACTTTGAGGACTTGTAATTATAGGTAGTATTTTAGTTTCAGTTTGTTTATCATTGGATTACTAATTTTCTTTTAAAAATTCTATTTTCAGATTGAATCATTAATAAATAAATTCCCTTCGCAAAGCTACTAACATCAATAATTGATGAAGCTCCACGAGTGTTGTATTGTTCAATTTGATGACCAGTTAAATTAAAAATCGAGATTTTAACTTCGCTTGACTCATCTCTTTTAAAACTTATTGTCAGCCTGTCAGTTGCTGGGTTTGGGAAGATAATTGGTTCTAATGTCGCAATGGAAGCTTCACAATTAATACCAACAATTCCAAATTCGTTATACACTGCTAATCCTTCTGCTGTGCCAATCCACTTATTGTCATACGCATCTATTTTTACAGCCCAGACTATGTTGGAGGGCAAATCTGAATTAACAGTATCCAAAGTAGTCCATTCAAAATCATTAAATTTTGAGATTCCACCTCCAACTGTACAAATCCATTTGTCATTATTGCTATCAATAGCGATCTGTCCAATATTGTTTTCAGGAATGCCCGAGCTAGTGGTATCAAAAACAAACCAGTTTGCATCATCGAATTTCACAAGTCCACACCCAGATGCAGCAGTTCCTATCCATTTATTTTGGTCAGCGTCAATTGCAATATTATAAACAATATTGCAAGGAATTCCAGAATTTGAAGAATTATATGATACCCAACTTGTATCATTATATTTTGCTATTCCACCACCATAAGTACCAATCCACAGGTTTTCAAAACTATCTGCAGTGATCTCCCGAATATCGTTAACAGGGATGTTTGAGTTCGAGGTCTTATAAACAGTCCAGTTGACGTCGTCAAATTTTGCAAGACCATTAAATGTTCCAATCCATTTATTTTGATAATTATCGATGAAAATACTATAAATGTAATCGTGAGGAATATCAGAATTACCTGTGTCAAAGATTATCCAATCATTGCCATCGAATTTTGCAACACCACCCATAGTTCCAATCCATTTGTTTTGAGAACTATCGATTGCTATTGTAATCACATTGTTATTTGGTAATCCTGAGTTTGTCGCGTTATAAGCAGTCCAGGAGCTCCCATCAAATTTTACCAATCCACCAGAATACGTTCCAATCCACTTATTTTGATTGTTGTCGGTTTCAATCACCCTAACCATATTACTTGGTAACCCGGAGTTTGATGTGTCATATATAATCCAAGTTGGATATTGACAAAAGGAAATGATTGCAATTAACTGCAAAACAAGAAAAATATATATTTTCATTTCAGTTGTTTGATTTCCCTTTACGGGTAAGATTATAATTAAAAGATATTCGCTTTTTCTATTTCAAATTGTTTTTTAGATGGTAAGTCACATTAGTTGAAAATTTGCTTTAGTCTTTACTCTATGTAGCAAACCTATTTCTTTTTACCCAAATATCAAGTATGTTCAACCGATCATTATGGGCAAGTTTAGACCAGATTATTTGTTTAGCCATTCGTCAATTTGCTTATTTGATTGTTCATTGGTTAAATAATCTCCCTTTCCAATCTGGTCAATGGCTATGTTAATGGCCTTTTTATGATTGTCACTTAAACGGTATATTTCAGTATCATAAGTGCTATCATCAATTAAACGAATTAAATCATGTAAAATGCTTTCATCGTCAAGCTCTTTTACTTTATTGATAAGCTTATGTCTTAACTCATTTGTTGTCATAATATAAAATTTTAACAAAAATACAAAAAACACCACTCCTCCTTATTAATTTAGTGCCATCTTAAAGGCCTGAGTTATTGATTCTGCAAGGCTGCAACTAAGTGCTAACCATCCTCCTTTTCAGGTGATCTGAATGTTCATTCCGGCCGGGTTCATCATCAGATCCCAGGTTTCCCCGTCATCATCCGACATCATAATGGTAGAGCCTTCGCAAGCGGCCATCAGCCGGTCAGTTCCCGGAATCCGGATTATTTCATTGATCCAATGCTCCTGGGGAGCAGGTGAAATCCTTGTCCAGGGCAATTGCGCATGTAATGTAGCTACAGCGATTAAGAAGATGATAATAGCAATTGTTTTGAGATGGTACATGATGGGAGGGTTTGAGATGAGGTTGGTACAAACATATGAAAAAAAGATTTGCGCGCTATGCTATTATAATTCTGTATTTAAGGTCTTTTAGGTACAATCTGAAATAATTCAATGAACACTGAAACTGTTTTTCAGAGAACCAATAATACTTTCGCTAAATTCAGCTTTAAAAGATCTTTGGAGTGGAATGCCCGCTTACCCACTGGTAAACAAATTATAGATAGTCATATTTCCTGTCTAAAGTATTTTCAGTTTTTAAAATCGTTTTAAGGGTAAGCAATATGTGTCCTATAATTCCAATTACAGTAAAGAGACTTAAAAAAGCAAAAGTGTTGCCAATAAATATATAAGTCAGTGATGGAATTATTAACCCAAATGCCAGAAGCAATGTAAAGGTTGTTAAGAAATAACGAATAGATAATGGTAAGTTCAAATCAACAATTCTTGTTAGATTGAAGAGACTAGGAATAATTCTATATTGGAAATCCAGACTTACTTCTTCTAACCTGTCTTTTGAAAGCTTTTCTATTTTTTTCTTCGGATAAATTCGATTAATATCTTCTACTATTTCTTTGATGTGGTATGAACTGTCAAAATTGTCAGGAAAAATCTTTGCTTCAGAACAGCAATACCAAATCTGATTTGTGTCACAAAATAGAGTGAAGTTTTTCATCTCGTCATGAGCGTAAATGTGGTTAGGTGGAAACTTTGTATATGACAATCCTGAGCGCAAAAATGAATCGTCAGCCATCATGTGAAGTTGAAGGACCAATGAAACAACATTATTGTACATATCTCTTCTGTAGAAGGATTTAAATCTGGCATAGTCAATAGTGTTATCATAGTTTGGATAATAATACTCTTCGAAGGTAATGTCATGCTTTATTGAATTGGCATATTCATACGATTTATAATATTTATTTCCTTCTTTCCAAAAACCATGGTCTCTGGTAAGATTAAAGCAAATATTTCTGAAATAAGTTAGTTTGTTTGAAAGATTTCTTATTGCTCTTGTATATTTCAGTTTATCTTGTCGAATAGTAATTACTTTGTTTATTAAAAAGCCAAGGACAAAGGATGCGATAACTCCACTAGCAATATTTATGTAGTCGTACGACTTAACAAGGCGTTCATGAAATTCTATGTCAGTACGAATTTTGTAGACACTTATTACTATTAATAGTATAGTAGGTAGAAGTGTAATAATAGTATTTCTTAAAAGTGTGTTGTGCCAAATAATCAAGACCTTGAGTAAAAGCCATGAATAGGGTTTTTCATAATTTTTTTTGTTTGCTTGATAATAATAGGCTGGTAGATCTAGGAGTTTTACATGCTTAGATTGATTTTGATTAACTCCATCCTTTACGGGAAGTATATATTCAATAGTTAACCTAGATATGGACACGAAGTCATTAAAGTTAATAGAGCATTTTTGCACCCAATCTCTAAGATACTTAATTAAAGAATGATGTAGCTTGTCAAGGTTTTTGTCCTCTACTAAATCCGTCAAGTCAATTCTTAAATAGTTAATGCTATCTCTTTTTTCAGCTTTAACAGTTCCTGACATTTCAATCGTCTCAAAATAATCTACTACAAAGAGTTCAATTACTTCTCGAACGATTTCAATGTCTGTCATCCGATTTCTATTCATTTGACCTAGGTGTTGTTTATGACTAATGTTGTCGTTTGTACTTCTGGCATCCTTTATAACCCGTTACAAACACTTAACAGGCTATTTCCAAATACATGCTGTTACCACTGGTGCTTATTTTTGTCATTGATTGAGTTCTATTATGTAAGTAAACTTTTTCAAAATCTTAACTTGTTCAGTTAATGGCTTCCCTGAAACTGTGCTTATAGTTTGGAGTTTGGGAGGAGAAGGAATTATGTCAATTAGGTTTAGTAAATAAGAAGATTTAATCGCATAAGAGGCGTTTTCAGCACCAGCGTGTTTAGCATTTATTACACCAATAATATTTCCATTATTGTCAAACAAAGGGCCGCCACTATTACCAAGTTGGACTGGTGCGGTCATTTGGTAAGATGTTACATCACCTTGAAAACCTGATCTGGAACTTATGATGCCATTTGTTAATTTCACTTCATCACCCATTGTAGCTCTTAAAGGATATCCCAAAACAAAAATTGAACTCCCAACGTCAGAGGATTTAGGTGAAATTACGTAAGGAATTGTTCCAAGTGACGAAAATCCCATATCTTCAATTTTTATGATAGCTAAATCGTTATTTTTGTCTTCTACTACAACTTTTGCCGAATATGATTTTGAAAAGTTTCCATTTACCCCACGAACCTTAATTGATTTTGCTCCCTCCGTAACATGATAGTTCGTAACAATATATCCGTCCGACGAAATTGCCCACCCTGTGCCCGAACCTGCAAGTTCAGAAGGTGAGTTTCTAATGTTGTCAGAGCTAGTAGGGAACAACTTAATATAGAGATCTTTACTACCTTCTGGGCTGATTACATTCATCATGCCGTTTTCAAATGAAATATAAAACTCGTTGTTCTCTGATTTGTTAGCCATTATCCATTTCGCCTTATAGAAATTTGGAGTTGCAGTTTGTTCCAAAATTGCCTTTATTTCCCCTTCACTCCAATTTCCCGAATTTTTGGCACCTGATAAATAAATCAGATGATAAACTCCATTTATTTTGCGAATAGCTACCTTATATTTTGCCTTTTGTGATGCACTTGCAGAATTTTCATAAATTCCTTCTATTTTGTCGCAACCATTAGATAATATATGGCTTTTAAATTTTGCTTCTGTCCAACAAGTTTGTCTTTTGGGCGGTTCTATTCTGAAATATGAGTTAAACGGGTCTTTTTTGTATTGCTGCATTTCTCTAAACACATTGTAAAAGCTGAATTTTAGATTGTCATATAAACCATCTCTAACAATTTTATCACTACTTAATTGCCACCTATAAGTTGTATTACAAGGGCTTACAAAATGCCATTTGATGTTGCTAAAGTTCTGTAATTTAAAATCAAACGAAATGAATGTCCAGATTTCTTCACAAAAATGCATCGGGCTTTCATAATCTTCTTCCATATATTCAACACTTTCAAACCCCATTGCTTTTAAGATTTCGAAAAGAGCACTATATGCAGGATTGGGTCCTTCTATTTTGGGCTCATATAATATCAAAGCATATTTCACTCCAGCAAGCATACTCTCCAAGGATGGTTTAGAAGAAATTGGTGTGAAATTAATTTTGTCACATGGTTCAGTTGTTATTTGTCCAATTCCTGTTTGGGAAATAAGTAGGCAAAGACCCAAAATGATTTTTACTAGTTTACTCATGTTGATCTATTGTTTTTTAGCATTGATGGCAACTAACAAATGTCCATACAAAGTTGCTTCATTTTTTCAATCCACCAAACACCCGCATCCCAATTTGAGGCAAGCGCGCTGTTGTGTGCCGTCTTATTCTATTGGTCCTATTTGCTTGCATCATCTTCCAAGCAACTCATTAAAAGCAGTTTTCTAAACCTGAACTAGTTGCAATTGGATATAATTTTATCCGGAACCTTTATTTTATATGCTTTAACATATAAATGAGAGAAAGAAACAAGCTTCTGAAATCCCGGCCTAGTTAATTAAACGCTTTAATAATCCCAATAAACGATTCGGCTTTCAAACTAGCGCCACCGATCAGGCCTCCATCAACATCGGCCTGGCTAAAGAGTTCAGCAGCGTTTTTTTCGTTGCAGCTGCCACCGTAAAGGATTGTGGTTTCTTCGGCTACTTCCAGGCCATATTTTTCAGCAACCAGTTTGCGGATGTAGGCATGCATTTCCTGGGCTTGCTCCGGTGAGGCGGTAACGCCGGTGCCAATGGCCCATACAGGTTCGTAGGCAATTACCAGGCTGCCAAAATCTTCTTCGCTCAGATCAAACAGCGCAATGTCCAACTGTCTTTTCACAACATCGAAATGCGAACCTTTGTTTCTTTCTTCCAGTACTTCGCCGCAACAAAAAATGGGAACGAGGTCATGTTTGATGGCCTGAAGGACTTTGGCCTTCAACAGTTCATCGGTTTCATTAAAATAAGCGCGGCGCTCGGAGTGTCCAACAATGACAAAGTCAGCGCCAACTGATTGTATCATGGCGGCAGAAATTTCCCCGGTATATGCTCCGGATGCTTTATCGCTCAGGTTCTGGGAGCCGGTATAAAACCCGCCATCCTCAGCGAAATCATTGGCCATTTCGAGATATACTGCCGGCGGGCAAATAACTACGGTTACATCAGGCAGTCCTTCGGCTTCCAATTGTTCTGAAATTCCGGTAAGCAATTCTTCAGCCTCATTAAATTCAAGGTTCATTTTCCAGTTTCCGGCTACGATTTTTGTTCTCATAAGTTTATTTATTTGTTCAAGGTTTAAAGTTCAAGGTTTCGGTCACTGAGCTTGCCTGTCCCGCCGTGACGGATCGAAGTGACTGGTTCCAGATTCAAAATTCAAGATTCAAAATTCGAGGTTCAACGTTGAGTGAAATTTAATTAATTGTAGGCTGCCTACTGCCACTGCCAACTGCCGCTGCACTTCCTTCAATTCGCCCTCACCCTTGGATCGAGCCATCCATAAAGAATATCTACAAAGATATTAATCAGGATCAGTAAAACCGAAATAAAAAGAACAGCGCCCATAATCACCGGAAAATCGTATTGTTCCAGTGCATCAACAATCACAACGCCCAGGCCTTTCCAATCAAATACGTATTCCACAAACACAGCTCCGGCCATCAATGATGCGAACCATCCGGAAACCGCCGTAATGATTGGGTTCAGAGCATTGCGAAGGGCATGTCTTGTGATCACACGAAACCTGCTCAATCCTTTGGCGTAAGCGGTACGGATATAATCCTGCGACAGCACCTCAAGCAGTGAATTTCTTGTAAGCTCCACTACCACAGCCAGCGGACGAATGCCAAGTACAATCGCCGGAAGAATGAGATTTTTCAGTTCAAGGTACTCTCCCCTGCCAAAATCGTCAACAGCGTAGAGGCTCCCCACCATATTCAGCCCGGTAATATCGCCCAGCAGGTAAGCAAAAATCCAGGCAAAAAGGATGGCGGCAAAAAAAGATGGCAACGACATGCCAAGCACCGAAAGTACAAGTGCAGAGCTATCGAAGAGCGTGTCGCGTTTCAGGGCCGAGAAAATCCCGATCACGATGCCTGCAAGCATCGCAAATGTAATGGCGACAATTGCCAACAAAGCAGTGTTCGGAAAAGCTTCGCCAATAATATCGGTAACCGTTCGCTGACTTTGGTACGAACGCCGCAGGTAAGGCTTTTTCAGCACTATGGCGCCCTCTTTGCCTGTTGGAACCAGCACAGTAGAAGACTCGTATTTATGCTTATCCAGAAACCAGAAACTGCTTTCATCATGGCGGTTGTACCATGATATTGGTGAAAGATCGTTCAGAAAATTCAAATACTGAACCCGAACCGGGCGATCAAGGCCAAGATCGCGCTGAATGGCTTCTATAGAGGCTATGTCGGCACGTTGCCCCATCATCATCCGGGCCGGATCGCCAGGCAAGATATTGAAAAGGAAGAACACAATGGTAATCACACCCAACAATACAAAGAACCCATAAAAGATACGACGAATGATAAATCTTAACATTGTACAATCTTAATACGCCAGGCTTTCTTTAATTATCACTTTTGAGGACACTCTGCAAAGGCTTTATTTGTAAAATCATCTATCTGCTCAAATGATATTTTTGAATGTATGCATTTTGAATTGAATTCATTCGTGTATTCGTGGCTTAAAAATATTATTCAAGTTGGACTCAATTCTCAACTATCAATCGCAGTTCCTCATATTCCGGGAAGTTTTTATGGCTCCATTTGCCCAGCACTACACCATCACGCAACAAGATTAAACCTGGATTGGATCGGATCATAATTTTGAGTTCTACATGATCGGCAAAGTAAAATTCATACCGAAGCCCAAGTTCTGATGCCAATGCATTGCCTTGCTCAAGATCAGGCGCAATTGCAATGAAATTATGCCCCTCGGCGTCAGCTTTTTCATAAAAATCGTTCATTTTTTGAAGTGGATCTTTTTTAACATTGTCCACATCCCACATTACAAGTATAAACTGGAAATCGGGGTTATGAAGAAATGTTTCTGTAACATCGTTGAATCCGGCATCCAATATCTGCAGATTATGCGGTGGCGGTGGATTGGGATCAACCATACATTGAGAAACAAATTCCCATTTTGCGAGCCATTCCGGGTCATCGAAGGGATAATTGGGTGAAAGAAACTGCTGCTCTTCGCCGGTTTCGGTATTGCGATAGGTTAAATAAAACTGCAAAGGTTCATTGCGATCCGGGGCCATATCGCTTCCAACCTTCCACGAAAGGAAATCAATCATGGGCAGGTTGTTATAGTTTACCAACGAAAACCAGAGAAACAGGAGTGGCACTCCTGCTGTAATAGCCCATTCGCCGATGGGATTAAATTGCGATGTAAGTATTTTCCTTTGCACAAAAAGTAAAACTGTTGGAACCATGAGCACTACATTTTTATAAAATGTTTGCCAGTTGGTAAGTATTATCGCGTCGCCAAAACAGCCGCAATCGGCCACTGGTTCGTAAATGGCATCGTACAATGTAAGTAAAGTAAAGAACGACATCATCAGCAATAACAGCCATGTTGCTTTTATTGGTTTCACATTTAATACCAGCAGTATGCCCAGCGAAAACTCAATAGTGCTGAGAAGAATGGACAAGCCAAGGGAATAAGGCAACAAGAAGTCGAAGCCATAAGCCAGCAGATAGTCGTCAATTTTAAAGGCCATGCCCAATGGATCAACGCCTTTAACGAATCCTGAAAAAATAAAAACAGCGCCAACAAACAAGCGGGAAAGCGTTCTGAGTATCTTCATAAATAGAGTGCAGTTAGTTAAATGCAATACAAAAGTAGATTATCTGGTTCTGGTTCATCCGGTATTATTAACGCAAAAATGTAATATTTGATTTTATCAATGAAACCGGCAACAACTTTTTCAGATGTAGTCGTTAGCCTTTGGTAGTCCTTAAAGGGCAGGGTTTTCATAAAAATCTGACCGCTAAGCGAAAAGGAAGTATGGAAGCGCCTTGCAGTTCCATCATCCAGCCTTTTGCTCGAAAAATCCTTGTGGCACTGAATCATATAAGGATTGAACATGGCCTGAGTTTGGCACTTCATAAAATTTGTATCTTAGCGGGATTTTTAACTATTATACAAGAATATGGATTTCAGGGGGTTTTGAATTACAATCGCTCATTTTAAGGAAAACTGTTAATTCAATCCGAACCTGCTGATTTCATGCGATAAAAATACATAATTATTCAGAAGCCGTGTTACTAATTTCGCCGGATCGGAAAATCGAAACTCTAAACCCAGTAATCATGGGTGTAATCAATCTGACACCAGATTCGTTTTTCGAAAATAGCCGCGCCCCAGGCATCCAGGAAGCAGTTGAAACGGCTGGACGAATGATTCAGGAAGGCGCTGAAATATTAGATCTGGGGGCCATGTCAACACGGCCAGGCGCCGAAGAAATCAATGCTGCTACCGAACTCGAAAGGCTGATCCCTGCTCTTTGGTCAATCAGGCAGGCATTTCCGGGCACATTCATTTCAGTAGACACTTACCGCTCGCAGGTTGCCCGGGAAGCCGCAGGTAATGGCGCAGATATGATCAATGATATTTCAGGCGGAAGTTTTGATGAAGAAATGTTTGATGCCATCGCGGAACTCAGCTTGCCTTATGTTTTGATGCACACCGGAGGAAAGCCAAAAACTATGCAGGACAACCCGGTTTATAGCAATGTACTTGAAGACGTTCGCTTTTTTTTCGAACACAATATTGGAATACTGCACAGTAAAGGGATAAGCCAGGTAATTCTAGATCCGGGTTTTGGTTTCGGAAAAACAATTGAGCATAATTATCGTTTGCTGGCCGGACTCTCTGTTTTCAGGATCATGGGGCATCCGGTCATGGTTGGGGTCTCACGAAAATCGTTGATAAATAAAATATTGAATACAGCGCCCGGCAACGCTTTGAACGGAACAACGGTTCTGAACACTATAGCATTAATGAATGGTGCGGATATTTTGAGGGTGCATGATGTGAAGGAGGCAGTGCAATGTCGGATGCTGGTAAAAGCATACAGGGAATATGG
>JACZJK010000021.1 GCA_014860575.1 Bacteroidales bacterium | reverse complement strand
GGCCAATTTCGCGATCAATACCTACTCCATTTCTGCCTTGCCTAACAATCCGACTTTTGGTTCGGTAACAGGAAGTGGAGATTACGAACATGGCGAGCTTGTGAACCTGAGTACAATACCAGCCGCAGGCTATCATTTCGTGAATTGGACAGAAAATAGTATTGAGATTTCAACAGAGGCTATCTATATTTTTGATGCAGTAGAGAACCGCAACCTGGTAGCTAATTTTGAATTGAGTGTTCCTCTTGAAAGACTGGTTCAAAACGAAACAATTGGGAACGGCGAAGAAGCATGTTTTGATGCCACCGGAACGATCATTGTTTCTAGTGTTACAGTTGAAAATGGTGGCATTGCACATTTTATAGCCGGAGAACGTATTACAATTTCCGAAGGATTTAATGGGAAACAGGGAGCTTATGTTTGGGCAAGAATATCAGAGGAATACTGCTCGCAATCCCCATCTATGCTTTCTTCTGAAGAGATCATCAATGCAGAGATTCTTCCTGTTATTGAATCAAATGACAAATTCTTCAAAGTTTTTCCAAATCCAACCACCGGCAATGTGAGGCTCATGTTTAATGATAGTGTTGAAACATCCACCATAATACTTGATGTTTACACTATAGTTGGTGAGAAAATTCATCATTCTGAACTCAACGGACAAATGCATTATGATTTCGACTTTTCAAGCCTGCCCGGAGGAATTTATATCCTTAAAATTCAAAAGGACAAGGTTATAGAAACTGAAAAGATAATCAAGCATTAGGGCGGACAGTTATTCAACAAAAAAAACAAACAGGCGATAGCATTTCCGGCTATCGCCTGTTGTATTAATTCAATTAGCCTTACTTTTGAACACAATTATTCCGAACCATTTAAAATCAATGATCATGAAAAAACTTAATACATTTCTATTAGGCGCTATACTCCTGATTTCCCACATCACTGTTACCGCGCAGATTAATGTGCTTGTTGCGTATTACAGTCGCGATGGCCACACAAAGTCTATGGCAGAAGCCATTGTTCAGGGTGCTGAAAGTATTGAAGGTACTACAGTTACGATCCTTCCAGTTGATAAAGTTGCCATGGAGGATTTGCTGGCAGCGGACGCTATCATTGTCGGCAGCCCGGTTTACAATGCCAATGTTGCGCCGATGGTCTCGGTCTTTTTATCGGAATGGCCTTTTGAAACTGGTGAAATGCGTAACAAAATAGGAGCTGCATTTGCAACCGGGGCAGGATTTTCTGCTGGCGAAGAAATCACACAACTCAGCATTTTGCACAGCATGATGATCTTTGGAATGATAATCGTTAGCGGGCCCGATTGGTCGCAGCCCTTTGGCGCATCTGCAATCACGTATGAAGAACCTTTCGCATCAAAGGGCGAAGGCCAGATTGATGAGGTTTTTATCAATAAGGGAATTGCTTTAGGCGAACGCGTGGCCACCATCACCCACCGGTTCAACCAGCAGGAAAAAAGCAAAACTGAAATTTACGAGGAAATATTTGAGTAGGCTCGGTAGCTGGGCTTCAAATTCAAAGATCAAAGTCAAAAGCCCAAAATTCAAAGTTCAAAACCCAAATTCCAAAATTTAAGATTCAAAATAGCTGTCATTCGTAGATTTATGAATCTTAAAACTGGAATTTTGAATTAAGAATTCCATTACTCCAATACAGCATTACTGCATCACAGCAACACAGCATCATAATCCCACTAACCCTGCAATCTGCTCCTCCAGCACCTTGATCCTGGCAAGTGCATCGCTTTCCTTGCGTCGTTCACTTACTACGACATCAGGCTTTGCGTTCGCAACAAATTTATCATTGCCAAGCTTTTTCTGAACCGATACCAGGAATCCTTTGGTGTATTCAAGTTCTTCCTGCAGTTTGCTGATCTTTTCTTCGATGTTGTCGGTTTGCTCAGCCGGAATATAAAACTCAGTTCGTTTGACCACAAAGCTCAGTGCCCCGTTCACTTTCTCTTCGGCATAACCAAGATGTTCTAGGTTGCATAATTTGATCACAAGCCCGTCGAAAATCGGATCGGCAGCCTCATCATTATTTTTCTTCACCAATAATGTCAATGGCTGTTTTTGGGGAATATTATTGGTAGCCCTTAAGTTGCGCATGGCGATGATCACTTCTGATGCAAAGTCAAAGCGGCTAATGATGTCCTGATCAGGTTTAATGGCATGGGGAGCTGCAACAATCATTATACTTTCACCGGATTTGCGTTCAGCAAGAATTTGCCAGATTTCTTCGGTGATAAAAGGCATAAAAGGATGAAGTAGTTTCATCAGCCTTTCAAAAAAATCAACTGTGGCAGCCAGCGTTTGCTTATCAATAGGCTGTCCAAAAGGTGGTTTGATCATTTCGAGATACCATGAACAGAAATCGTCCCAGATCAATTTATAAATCGCCATCAAGGCGTCAGAAATGCGGAATTTCTCAAAATGATCTTCAACCGCAATAATGGCCGCATTGAGCCTGGCTTCGAACCATCTTGAAGCCACTTTTGCATAGTCGGGTTGAATGCTTTCGTTATCAACATTCCAGCCTTTAACAAGGCGCAGGGCGTTCCAAATCTTGTTGCTGAAATTCCGGCCCTGTTCGCACAAGGATTCATCAAACAAGAGGTCGTTGCCGGCAGGCGATAAAAACATCATCCCAACACGAACTCCATCGGCGCCGTGCTTGCTGATCAATTCCAACGGATCGGGAGAATTGCCAAGGGATTTCGACATCTTGCGACCCTGCTTGTCGCGTACAATGCCAGTGTAATATACATTCTTAAAAGGAATTGCCCGACGGTACTCCCAACCGGCCATGATCATACGTGCTACCCAGAAAAACATGATTTCAGGTGCGGTAACCAGGTCGCTGGTAGGATAATAGTATTTTATGTCAGCATTATCAGGTTTGCGGATTCCGTCAAAAACCGAAATTGGCCATAACCATGATGAGAACCATGTATCCAGCACATCTTCATCCTGTTTTAAATCCGTGGCCTGAATATTTCTGTTCAATTGGTTGCTGGCATTTATTGCAGCCTCGTCGGCTGTTTTGGCAACAAAAACTTCACCAGTGCTAAGATACCAGGCCGGAATCCGCTGTCCCCACCAAAGCTGGCGCGAGATGCACCAATCTTTCACATTCTCCATCCAATGCCGGTAAGTGTTTTTGAATTTGGCCGGATGAAAACGTACAGTGTCGCTCATTACAAGATCCAAAGCGGGTTTGGCCATTTCCTGCATATTGCAGAACCATTGTACTGAGAGTTTGGGTTCAATTACTTCATCGGTACGTTCTGAGAAGCCGACTTTATTAACATAGTCCTCAACTTTCACCATGTGGCCTTTCTCCTGCAACTCATGGGTTATTTTTTCCCGAACCACAAAACGATCTTCGCCAACATAGATCTCAGCGTTCTGGTTCAAGGTGCCGTTAGGATTAAAAATATCTATCGTTGGAAGCTTATGTTTCAATCCGATATTATAGTCGTTGATATCGTGGGCAGGTGTGATCTTTAGGGCGCCGGTACCAAATTCCCTGTCAACATATTCATCCTGGATAATGGGAACCGGACGATTGATCAGCGGAACCAGCAAGGTTTTTCCGTGCAAGTGCTTGAACCTTTCGTCTTCGGGGTGAACGCAAACTGCTGTATCCCCCAGGATTGTTTCAGGGCGTGTGGTTGCAATGGTAACCCATCCCCTTCCATCAGCAAGTTCATTGGCAGTGGCATCCACCACCCGGTAGCGGATATAATAAAGTTTTGATTGCACTTCGCGGTAATTCACTTCTTCGTCCGATACGGCTGTAAGTGCTCTTGGGTCCCAGTTTACCATGCGTACGCCGCGGTAAATCAAGCCTTTTTTATGGAGGTCAATAAAAACATCAATAACTGAGTCGTACATGTGCTCATCCATCGTAAAACTTGTGCGATCCCAGTCGCAGGAAGCGCCGAGTTTTTTTAACTGTTCGAGGATGATGCCCCCGTGTTTTTCTTTCCATTCCCAGGCATGTTTCAGAAATTCATCGCGTGTTAACTGTGCTTTTTCAATGCCCTCTCCCCGAAGCTTTGCAACTACCTTTGCTTCAGTAGCAATGCTTGCATGATCAGTGCCGGGAAGCCATAAAGCGTTGAATCCCTTCATACGGGCACGGCGTACCAGAATATCCTGGATAGTATTGTTAAGCATGTGACCCATGTGGAGCACACCTGTGACATTCGGGGGTGGAATAACGATCGTATAGGGAGGACGGTTGTCGGGCTCGGAACGGAAGAAGCCTTGCTGCATCCAGTAGTCGTACCATTTTTGTTCTGTTAGTGCTGGTTCGTAGCGGCTCGCAATTTCTGAATTCGTCATTGAATTTCTGAGTTAGTTTTTGAAGTCGGCAAAATTAGTGAATTGTGGGAATACTGTAGTCATACAGTTGTTAAACAATGGCCAAACGGTTGTTGCTGGTTACTGGTTACTGGTTGCTATTCTCTTCGTCCCTTCGTCCCCCATTCCTTTTTTCTTGTCTCTTGTTTCTTGTCTCTTTGAATTTTGAACTTTGAACTTGGAATTTGGGTCTTGAGACTTGGGTCTTGGAATTTGGGTCTTGGAATTTGGGTCTTGGCCCTTTGCACTTTACACTGGTTACAGTATCTTTGCACCCTAATCCAACACAAGTCAACAACATGATACAGCGAATTCAATCCGTTTATCTTTTCCTGGCAGCCATTGCAATTGTGGTTATGTTTTTCTTCCCTATTGCAAATTTCTACAGCGATTTGTATTACTTCTATCTGAGCCTCGACGGTATTTCAGATGAAACATTCCTAAAAATTAACACCATTCCCCTGATTACCATGGTGGTGATTCTTATCGTACTGATCCTCTTCAGCATATTTATTTACAAGAACCGTTTGCTCCAGGCCAGGATAATCCGTTTTGCTATTTTAATTGACATTTCATTTATCATTGTTCTTTACTTCGGCTACATTGATAACATCATCAAAAGCTTCAAAGCCGAAGGAACAACGCTTGATGTTGAGTATAAAGCAGGTATCTATTTTCCCTTGATCGTGCTGATTCTGCTTGTGCTCGCCATGCGCGGGGTATTGAACGATGAAAAAAAAGTGAAAGCTGCTGACCGCTTACGATAGCCGGAAGTTACATCGCGTTGGCACGGAGCAGGTCATAAATTTCAAGATCGCGGATTCGATCCAAATCAATAACACATCTTACCATTGTTATTTGCCGGTGCAATCCTGAATTGCCGGCTGCTCCGGGGTTTATATGCAGCAACTTATACTTCTGGTCATAAATTACCTTGAGAATATGCGAATGCCCGCAGATAAAAATATCAGGCTTTTCGGAAGCGATTAAAGCCCTTGCAAGGGGATCGTATTTCCCGGGATAACCACCGATATGTGTCATCAACACTTTCATCTGCTCACATATAAAGATATGGTTCTCAGGAAAACTTTGACGCACAACTGTACCATCAATATTACCATACACTGCGCGCAAAGGTTTAAATGCTTGCAATCTGGTTGCCACATCAATACTCCCTATATCGCCGGCATGCCAGATTTCATCAACATCTTTAAAGAAATCAGTGAGGGAGGCAGGAAGCGCGCCGTGGGTATCAGAAAGAATTCCTATTCGTTTCATCAGCCACGAGGGTTTACATCCATTTTTTGCGTTTCATATAAAACACCATAAAAATGGCAATTACTGCCATAGCGCCCAAAGCCAGGGGGTAACCCCAATACCATCCGAGTTCAGGCATGCGGTGAAAATTCATTCCATAAATACCTGCGATGAAAGTGAGTGGCATAAAGATGGCTGCATAAATTGTCAGCGTTTTCATCACATCATTCATACGGTTCGAATTTACTGCCATTTGTAACTCAAGTAAGCTGGTTGTGAGATCACGAAAGCTGTCGAGAGAATGACTAAGATGTGTGAGGTGGTCAAAAACATCATCCAAGAAACTGTAGGTTTCGGGCTGGATGAGATGAAACTCTTTTTGCCTGAATTTGCGGAATTCCTCCCTCAGTGGAATGATGCTACGCCGCAATGAAATCATTTTCTTTTTCTCGTCAAGGATTTTTTCCGAAATACCATCGGGTTTCTGTTTCAGCAGGGTTTCTTCAATCTTTTCAAGGCTTTCCTCAAGTACATCAGTTACTAAATAATAATTATCAACAACGGTATCGAGCAGACGATAATATAGGTAGTCGGCCTGGCGCATACGCAAACGGCCTTTGCCAGCTTTCAGACGTTCTCTTAAAATGTCGAAAATATCGCCGTCTTTTTCCTGGAATGTGATCACAAAATAATCGCCGAGGATCATGCTGATATGTTCCTGTTCAATGCGTTTCCCGTTAAGTCTAAGCATCTTCAGGGTCAGGAACAGGTAAGCATCGTAATCGTCGAGCTTTGGCATGTGTTCAGTATGCAGAACATCTTCAAGCACAAGTGGGTGTATTCCAAAATAATTTCCAACAAATTCAATGAGTGCTGTATCGTGGAGACCATTAATGTTGATCCAGTTAATCTTATTTTTATCAATCTTGCCTACAAGTCCTTCAATAGATTTTTCTTCCCACGAGTTGAAATCTTTTTCGGTGTATTGGATAAGTTGCAGGCTAACATTGTCCTGTACCTTTTCTCGTGTATAAATAAGTGTGCCGGGCGATACACCTGGTTTTTTCCATGATTTTATTTTGCGCTCTTTCATTTAGAATCTTTTGTTTGATCCTTAATTACGATCGTACGGTAAGGGAAAGGAATTTCAACGCCTTCGGTGTCAAAACGTTCTTTGATGATTTTATATAAATCGGTTCGCAAGATGAAAGCATTTAGGGGTGTAGAAGCCCAGGCGTAAGCGCGAAGATTTACCGACGATTCTCCAAAACCCATCACCCTCACGGTGACCACAGGCATGCCTTCAGTTTTTTCCTCATCAGTCCGGTTATCAAGCGCAAAAGGATGCTTCATTACCTCTTCCTGTATGATTTGGATTGCAAGGTCAATACTGCTGTCGTAACTGATACCTACCTCAATAAGCGCACAAACTTTTTCATCCACAATATTGCTGTTGATAATGGTTTGGTTATTGATTACTGAGTTGGGAATTATTATCCGCCGGTTTTCATTATTCCTGATCACTGTGTGCCTCAGGGTTATATCTTCCACGGTTCCAACATATTCTTCACTGATTTTTATGAAATCGCCAACGCGAAAGGGTTTTGATGTAACGATGAAAATCCCTGAAATGATGTTCGCGAAAGCAGCCTGCGAGGCAAATCCAATGATGATGGCTAAAATACCGGCACCTGCGAAAAGTGACACGCCGATGGTTTTCAATTCCGGAATGGTGTAAAAGATGATTGTGACCGCAACAAGGAAAATGATAAAACTTACTGCGTTCTTAAAAAACTTGTAGCGGGTTGGATCCACATGAAGCAAACGCGAGGAACGTTCAAAATAACGATGCATCAGCGCCCGGAAAACATTTGAAATAATGATGGCAAATACAATGATTGCCACCGGCACAATTACATACATTGTTAGTTTTGGGCTAACGCCTACAAGGCCTGATAAGTCTATCTGTAGTTTACTGATGATAAGCATATAATGGCATAATGCTGTTAATACTGTTTGAAATTGGGGTAAAGGTAGGGATTTTTGTGATACAGGGATGCTGTGAAATAGTGGCGGGATTGTGGCAAAAGCAGCTTAACTATACTTCAATAATTCCCTGATCACTTTCCTCAGTAAAAACACAAACGCTTTTGACCGGTAAGCGAAATCATTGAAATTGATGACTAAAAAGGTCTCAGTTTTTGGATGGTAAAACAGGTAAGCTCCTGTGGCTCCGGCACAACCCCAGCAATTATACTTTTCAGGGAGCAATAATGGAATTGTGATGGTTTTCCAAATAGCGTAGCCATAGCGGAAATTGGGCATGGAGCGCTTGTCATCCAAAAGCATACGCTGCAGGGTTACGGGCTTGACCAGGCGATTGTTCACCAACGCTTTCATGAATATCATATATTCTTCGGATGTAGCCACCACGCCGCCGCCGGCATAGTCAATGTCGTAAAATCCCGCAACGGTTGAGGGGTTCAGTCCTTTTATATAAAATCCAGCCTTTGGTAATCCGGATTTAACTTTCGGCTCTGAATAGCCTTGCATGAATGCATGTTGCATCCCAAGTGGTTCAAAAATGAATTTGTGTAACGACGCGTGGAATGGCATTTTAGTTATGTTTTCCACGATGAGCCCAAGCAAAAAGTAATTCGTATCGGTATAAAAATGCTTTTCACCTGGTTTTCCTTTGGGTTTAAGATTGTTCTTACCCCAAATTACAGCTGCACGAGGCGTGATTGTTTCAGGGTTCTTTTTGATTTTTTCCAACAAATGATAGAAAACATCATTCAAACCCGATGACTGATTTAATAAATGGCAGATTTTTATATCGCCTGAATAATCGGTGCCTTTAAAAACATTCAGCCCATTCATCAGTTCCGTGTCAAGGTATTTTGCGATAGGATCATCAAAGGAAAGTTTGCCCTGATCATGAAAGATACCTATAAGCGTTGCAGTAAATATTTTACCCACACTGGCCATGTAATGCGGTTGTTGCGGGTTTGCCGGCTGGCCTTCTGTTTCGCCTTCGGCCAGATTGAGATGAATTCCAAGTTTTTCGGAATGAACCAGCAAATAAGCGTTTCTTATATTCTTATCGCTCTGAACCTTCTTGCGGAATTTAGATTCAATCTTATCCTGAATTTCTTCTTTTTTCATGATTAAGTGAGTTTTGAGTGTAAGGCAAATATAGAGATTCAGAAAAGAACAGACCAAACATTGCTGGTTGAGTGAGAAGCATCTGACTATAGGGCCAGGAAAATATAAAAGGAATATCACCAGCCAAGAATCATATTTTCCTCAATAACAGCGTCAGAATCCGTGGAGTCAGGGTTCTGTTGCTTTCATCGAAATATTCATTGAGATCAACAAGTGCGAAGCCGTGAATTTTTGCCGCTTGTGTAAAATTGGAAATGTGATGATCATAGCACTGCACAATCTGTTGCCCTTCGGATGTATCAAATCTTGCCTTCGTTCCGGAATATTGTTTGAATGGGTGCAATTCTCCTATATAAATATATGCCCTGGGTTTAACCACAATAGCGACTTTTCTTAGAATCTCATCCAGATTTTCGATGTGTTCCAATACAAGACTGAAAGTAACAAGATCATATTTCTTATTTGCAAATAGCCATTCTCGGGTTATGTCGGCTTGCAGGAAGATTACCCTTTGGGATTGGATTTTTGATTTTGCCTTTAACAGCATTTCTTCCGAGATGTCAATAGCAGTAACATGCTCAGCGATTCCAAGCAGCCACTCGGTATTCTTACCGGTGCCACAGCCGATTTCAAGACAATTGTTGAATTGAAAACCGGAAAGGGTTTCTCTCAGCGCAACCGCTTCCAGATCCCTGGTTTTGTTTTGGTTGGTGTCGTATTGGCTTGCCCAAATGTTGTATGACTGTTCTACGTCCATGATTGTATGTTTGTGCTGAAACCGCCAGCTAAATTATACAATCCAGGCAAAAAGGCTTTCACCTTTTACTTTCATGGTTGCTTAACCAATTCAAACTGGTTTGCAACTTCAGTCGTTAAGCAGGAGACAAGGAGTAATAGGTTAGCATTAATTTCTGATCAAATTGCATCATTTCAAATTACCCGGATGTTTCAACATGTTTTTTGAAATTATCAAGAATAGCCTGCCAGCCGTTTTGCTGCAATTCTAAAGGATTAGTTTGTTCTGCCTCAAAAGTTTCAGTTACGGTTGTAGTTTTGCCAGCTGAGTCAAATGTGATTTTTACTCTTCTGCCGTCGTCCAATAAATACTTAATTTTCTTTGGCTGCTCTACGTTTTCGTATGTTCCGGTAAAGTCGAAGCCGAAGCTGCCATCTTTTGCCTCCATTCTTGAAAGGAATTTTCCACCTGGCTTTAAATCATTTTCTGCTTTTGTTGTATGCCAATCGTCTGATGCATTATTCCAGTGAATAATATGTTTTGGATCAGTCCAGAGTTTCCAGACTTTTTCAATCGGGGCATTGATTGTAGCTTTTACAGTGATGATATCTTTATCATTATCCTGTGTCATAGTAATTGATTTTAATTGTGACTTACAAATAATTTCGAATTGCAGACCAGAATATCAAATCCGGTCAGCGGGAATTTCACAAAGCAAGCAATGATGGGAGGTTTAGGACAAAAATAACAGGCAGATTCTAAACTGAAAGTCTTTTCAATTTCCGAATACTAAATCAGAGAACATTTGATGTTCAGTTATAACAATGAATGTTAAGGAAAGTTTGTTTTATCGGATGTTTGGAAGATGGAACGCTGATGAGGCGGATTTGGCGGATTATCATAGATGTCTTAGTGTCATTCTTAATCTTTGCCTATCGGTAAAAGAACTTGGGTTTAAAGCGGAATCCCCTCCTGTATTCACCATATCTTTCTGTGTATCATATACTTGGTAAATGTACAGGAGGACCTGTCCACTCAAAGCAATTCAATATTTCTTGAAACAATGAAGATAAAATCTGCATTGAAGACGGAGAAACATCTACTTCCCCATAATGACCATCTGCCATAGTGTTGCCATATTTAGTACCATTTAAGCTATTCAAGATTAATGCTCCTGATTCACTTTTAACAAGTCGGTTATTGATAGCTTTTAGCTCAAGTGGTTTTGGACTTCTGCCTGCACCTAATCCTCTCGCTCTATCTTCCAAATGCTGTGTCGTATTTCTAACTCCTCTAAGATCAGGAAAATTTGCAGTAAACATTTGATGTATTTTTTTAATCTTTTCAGGCGTTCCCTCCATATTCTCTAAAACGCTGATGAATTTATCAATTAGGTCTAAAGAATAAAGAAAAGCTCTTGCATGCATAAATGCCAAACCATTTTCAAATTCAGGAGGAATTCTTCCAGATCGCCATTGTTCTCGCTTAAAGATCATTTCTGTTTGAAAATGGATTTCATCCCAGTTTTTATGGTCAAAAGGATTGCTAAACCTTGTCTCAACTTCTTTTCTAATTTGATCCCTTCGGATTGCATCTGATTCCCATTGTTCTTTTGAAATGTTAATTATTTCACGAGAGAATGAACTCATGAACAGATTCAGTGCAAGATTTGCATCAAAAAACAAACTTTCAATATTTCTCAGAATACTCTGAATTTCCCACGACCTCTGAGAGCTATCGCTTACTAGCCATGTGCCAGGTTTAACAATTTCATAAATATAAATATTTACACTTAGATTCATTATAAGATGAGTTGCATTACTCTTGAGAATAACCAATATCTATCAATGCATTTTTGACAATCAGGAGCGCTATTTTGCCTGAAAGTACTCGAAATTTTAAACCTCACGTAGTGTCCATCTTGCACTAAGGTATTCAAGGATGCTTTCCAAATTTCTGATAGCTTCTTCTGACCAAATAACAGGATATTTAGAAACCATAACGCTCTCTGACGTCTGTGTGTGAAACAATCCGGCCATCGTCTATCCTTTTAATCCACGCTCAATACCGGCTTTTTGTTCATCAGAATGATCATCCCACCAATCGTTGTGTGTACTGACTTCGTCCTTAATGGCTTTCAGATAATATATGGTTTCCTTACTATTAAGCCGTGTAACCCATTCTATTAGTTCGAGTTTAATTGCTTCCTGAGCCATAGCTTTCAAATTTTAGCAAAGTTAATAATCGCGGTCACAGTAAGAGTAAAATGAGTTAAAGAGTTTATCCTACATGGTCATTTCAAGAACACTCTTCTCCACCTCCTCAAACAAAGGGTCAATCGCTCTCTGTATTTTAATCGTTTCTGCAATGGATGTAGCGATTTTGCAATAGGTGGCCGGATCTGACATCTGGCGGCCTTTGCGGTCTTTGAGGTATTTTTCCAGCACCTGGTAACCGCCGATATGGTAATTCCACATTTCTGGTATGATACCTTCAAAATACTTGTTAGCGTTAATATAAACCCGGCCTGTATCAGCCTTGTAAACCGTTTTCTCAATCACATCCTCGCCTTGGCCCCAATACCTGGCAACAGGCTTGTTCAAGGCTTTGCTTTTAAGCAAATGCAACTGGGAAAGTTCTTCGCCAAGTCCAGCCAATTGCGTGAATAGATCAGAATTGCCGGTGAAGGGAATGCGTGGGAAATCAATCTTCAGGAACTCAGCGTATTTTTCCCTGTAAGCATTACTATACATAACCGCATAACAGTAATACATGATTCGCTCTGGCGAAGGTTTGTGTCCATACGATCTCTCAAGTGATTCAAAAACTTTGGGTGCTATGTTAGGCTTCCTGCCCGTTTTGTCGTATTCAGGTGCGGGTTCGAAAAGCATCATGCTTTGGATACTTGTTCTCTTCTTTTCTGGAATTTCATAGATATAAAGCGGTGCAACACTAATGGAATCCTGTGCATTATCTAAAAGGTGAACATCAATTAAGCCATCTGTTATAAAAAAGTAGCCAATGCTAATTTGGCGATTTAGTCTTGTTGAGATTATTGCCAAATTCTCACTAGTCATGTGCTGCATGACTTCTCTTCTTGTCCTATCAACTAGGGAATCTGAAAATACAACAAAACGCATATCAAAAGGGCGGTAATTAATTTTGATAATTTTTTCAAATATCTGTTGATCAGCGATGACTTTATTTCTCGCTAATTCAATTTTAAATGTAGAAGATTCCTTCAAATTATAAGCTTCCTGAAAAAACTCTTTTGGGAAACTTAGGTTGCGAAATTGTCGTAGTCTAGCTTCAAGGTTTGACCTATTAAAATCTATTACGAAATTATCTCTGTGTGTTTTGATGCCACCGGAGTTCAAAGGAAAAATTTCTGAGATGCTCAACCAATCATTATAGTATTCTATTTCCTTTGTCTGACGTGGGATAAAGAAATACCAGGGAGTTACTGGTGAAAGCTGATTGTAATTATCTTGGATGAATTCTTTGTTGTCCAACCAATTGTATTTGATTTGCCTAAGGCCAAATACGTCGTTATGAAATATTGAGCAGCCTTTGGCACCTGGTTTTTTAATAAAAATACTAATGGCAGTTCCTTTGGTGATGTCAAACACATTTTCATCTTTACTACCATCTGGAGCCTTTTCCTTTTTCTGACTATCTCCGTGTAAATCGGTGATATATATTTCATTAAAAGTATTCAGAAGGCTTTGTCTCATGCCGCGAAACGTCACATTATTTAAAAATCCGTGATTTGTAATCATGCCAACAATGCCACAACCGGCCTTATGTATTTTCCATTGGGCAAAGCGCAGGAATTTCACATAATCATCCTGAAGCAATTTGGGATTATGCTCGTTTAGAGAGCTACCATCTACTTTGTAATAACTTTGTGCTCCGTCAATATTTTCTTTGAGTAATTTCTCTGTCCAGTCATTATAATTGGCAGAGTTGGCCGAGTATGGCGGATTACCCATAATCACTAGTATCGGTTCGTTCTTTTTTACCTTGCCTGCTTCATGACTTTCGTCGCTCAGACTTTCAAGGCCTGGGATGCGGGTCTGGCTCAGGTCTTCCATGTCGAGCGTATTGGTGAGGTAGAGCTTGAAACGCTCATCGTCCTTCATGGTGTAGCCAAGTTCTTCCAGTAAAAAGCTGATTTTAATATGGCCAATGGCATAAGGCGCCATCATCAGCTCAAAGGCATAAAAATTAGGCAAAATATGTTCGCTGATGAGTTTATGAACGCCGCCATCGCCGTATTTGTCACTGTACTCTTTAACAGCCAGTTTGATGGCTTCGGCAGGAAAGGTTAGCGTGCCCCCTGCCGGGTCCAACAGGGTTACTTCTTGGCTAGCCAGGCCATCATCAAGATTGAAATGTGTTTTCAGCACCTGGTGCACACTACGCACAATGTAACGCACCACAGGTTCTGGTGTATAATAAACACCACGCTTTTCGCGGGTGGCTGGATCGTATTCGCTCAGAAAGGTTTCATAAAAATGCACAATGGGATCTTCACCTTTGCCAGCTTTGAAATATTGGTGAAGGATGTTCATGGCATCGGCAGCGTTCAAAACTTCTGCAATGTCGTCAATCATTACTTCCATGTGCTTGGGCAAATCACCCTGAGAAACAAACCTGAACACGTTCCGTAAAATTCCGATGGTTCGCGGAATTAAATCATACGCAAGCTTGCGGTTGAAACCGTTGGTGCTTCTTGTGCGTGCGGCGAAAAGTCCGTAAGTAATGGTTTGAGAAAACAAGTCGGCAAAATCCTTTTCATTCAGATTGGCAATCAAAAATTGCCTGAAGGTTTCGTAAAACCCATAAAGTTCGCCTTTGCCTTTCTGCTGCTGCTCCATTTCAACACTGATCACTTCATCACGCAAAAAACGGGTACGAATGGCCAGTTCTTTGGCAAGTTGAGCAGCTGTGGTGACTTTCGGCAGGGAGAATGCAAAGAACTTTTCGAGCAGAGCTAAGAACTTTTCTTCGTTTTCTATTGGAGGTGGAATTCCTTTCCTCGCAAGTGAGGCACGGGCAATAAAGGTCTTATCAATTATTTCGCCCTTGCGGTAAAGCCGGAATTCATAAAAGTCGGTGAGGATTACATTTGGAAAAGTTTTTAGATATCGTTTCAATTGCCCCGAACGTTCAATCACATCCAGGTTTTCGCCTGGTTTTTTGGCTTCAATATAACCAACAATGTTCTGATCCCCATCCCACACCCTGAAATCAGGATTACCGGCTTCAGTTGCCTTGGGCAACGTAGTTATCTGGGTTTTTGTCTTTCCAATGCCAATGGCAAACGCCATGAGGAAATCCGACAGATGGGCATAATAGCTTTCTTCCCTTGCATCGCCCTGTGTGGTAGTTTTGATGATTTGCTTGAGGTAGGATTTGATCATGGATAATGGGTTTACGCTAAAAAGGCATCTTCTTGAAAAATCCTTTAAATTTAAACTAATGGTTCTTAATCAAGGCTTCGATCTCTGACATTTCTCCTTCTGAAAATGGTTTTTTCCATAAATGCTGCTCCTGCCAGAGGCCACTGATTCTGATCTTTCCTTTTGTTGAAAATTTTCCAAACCAGTTTTCGGACGGCTTGCATTCAGTGCAATTTGAAATAGTTGCAATCAGTCGTTTTTCTATATATAAACGCTCGACCATGTCATCCACGTGGAAAACCACAAATGAAAAGTTTTCCTGAATATGTCTGGAGACTTGTAGTTCAACATCTTTCTGTTTATTAAAATCAATGGATGCCGAAAAATTTTGTTTTGCCTCCCATGAAGTCAGATCCAATTCCCATTTCTCCAGAAAGGAATCATTGTTACGATTCAATATGGCCCTGCCAATGTTTTTTCGGAAAATGCTTCTGTCTTTGTTTTCTATCACGAAATGTTGAAATAATCTGAACCTGAGTTGATTGGTTCCAGTGTGCGCACCGATGCGGGTGATCCGGTCTCCATCATGAGCGTGTTCTCCTTTTTCAAACAAGATGTAGATACCATTTAGAGGCAATTGGCTTTCATCAAAAGGGAATGAAAATCTTTTCCTGCCATTAAAAAACTGATGCAAAACCTGACAATGATTACTCATGGCGGATATTTTTTGTAAGCCATTGCAGTTGCTTGCCAATGCTCAAACCTTCCATCGGTAAATTATAGTGCTTTAGATGTGGTAGTAAGTACTTTCTGTAGTTGTTGCCGGCAAGAAATATGAATTCATCGTATTCTAAATCAGTTACCAGTCTTAATTGATTCAAAACCCCCTCAGCCCATTCCCTTATTTGGAGAGTGGACATATTGTTAAGCGTAACATCATATGATTCAATCTCATCATTGAGATGCAGCAAACCGTATTTTGCCGAAAGAATATAAATCTGATCTGGATTAAGTGTTTCTGCATATTGCAGATTCTTTACGAACAAGGGACTGATGTATAGGTCTTTTGCTTTGGCTTTGTGCTCAAGCTTTTTACTGACACAAGAAATGAGGATGATTTTCTTCATAATATTACAACAGCTAAAAATCAAAACAGCCTCGGATCAGGCTTCTTTTATTCGCACTGCTAAAATAGATAAATAATCTTCCGGGAAAGTGCGAATCAATTATGAAATGGGTAATTGGTTCAAAACCGTATTAGGCACTTTTGAACAGTGGCTGTGTTCATGCAAAAAACTCCAGGTTCAGATTTTCTCCACCACATCCGTTTTCAGCCAGCCGATGCTGCCGCTGGCTATGCGTACTTCATACCACTCCCCTACCTGGTCGGTGATAAGTACTTTGGTTCCTTCATGGATCACAAAAAGATCAATGCTGGCATCGGAAGGAGAACTTTTTACAGTTACTGAAGGATCAAAAATAATTGCTTCAGGCTTTTCTGTTAGCTGTTGCTGCTGCACGTAGGCAAGCCCCAATGTTGAAAGAGATAATACAAGGAACAGGGCCGCAAGGTAAAATGAAAAAATCCGCAGCCATCGCCTGACGGTGATAAGAAACACCACAGCCAGTATGAGTGATAAAAACAAAAAAACAATGCTTATCGTTCCCCAACCGTCAGCATGATATGAGTTAACAAGCAATCGGAACCAGCGTTGGTAGAAAAGTTCCGGGATAGATTCTATCTTATCAATGGTTCGCGCACGGGCCAGTTCAAGGTTAAACTGAGTATTTTCGTCACCGGGATCAAGTTTCATCGCGCGCTCATAATTGAGGATTGCCTCGGGGATTCTGTTGAGCTTGAAATAGGTATTCCCAAGATTATAATACAGTTCAGGAGAAACATAGCCAGCTTCTATAACAGATAAATATAACTCAAGAGCATGATCATAAAAACCTGCTGCATATTCGAGATTGGCTTGCTTTATTGTTTCTGGTTCAGGGTTCGCAATACTACTTTTGATAGGCCACAAAGAAACAATGAGTACCCAAAAGAGCACTAAGCCAATGATTTGTATGTATTTTCGTGCTGTCATCATCGGAGTTCTTTTTCGATAGTTGTGATCAGGGTGAGGGCTTTTTCATATAACTGATCCATAGCCTGGGTTTTATCGCCGGGCGCGAAACGTGCATATTCGCATTGTTCAAGTACCTCAATAAAATCATTGATAAACTCAGCATTTACTGACCTTCCCTCAAGTCGCTCCCTAACGGTTTCAAGAGATAAGCCGGAAAGCGGGATATTGAATTTGTCGCTCAGATAACCCCATAATGCTTGCGAAAGTTCGTTGAAAAACTTTTCGCTCATTCGCAATTTCAGAAACTCAGCAGCTTGTTTCAGTCTCTTGCGTGCAATGCCTGTGGCACGACGGTTCTTAACCCTGGCGATATCGCGGCTATTTTTGATATGATTGCGAAGCAGAAACAGGAACAACCCAAACAGAACAAAGGGTATGAGATAAAGCACATAAAACTTTGGTGAACCAAAAAAGTGCGACCCAATGGTAGTGATCCTGAACGGCCACTGCTTGATGAACCGGATGTCGGAAGCGATGTACTGCACTGCCTGCTGGTCGCCGCTGCCTGGACCGATTGCCGGGTCAGAGCCTTCGCCGCGTGCAATATTAAAGGCAAACTCTGGCGTGTTCAGGGTAATATATTCGCCTCGCACAGGATGGAAATAACTGAACGCAGCCGGTTTGATGGTAAAATTCCCCGCCGATCTTGGAATTATAAGGTAATCGAGGGTTCTTGAACCTGAAACCCCGGCTTGCGTTGTTTTTACATCAGAATTAATTTTTGGTTCGTACAACTCAAAAGATGGCGGGAACTGGAAGTTCACTTTATCAATCAATCTTACATTGCCTTTACCGCTAACAACAACTTTCAGGTTAATGGGTTCGTTGGCAGCCACTTCTGTTTTATCAATCGTTGCACGCATGCTGAAATCGCCGACAGCGCCGCTGAATTCAGCAGGCCTTCCTTGCACCGGAAGCGGTTTAACATCAATATTTATGGCGTTCGATCGCAAAGTGTGGTTAACATTCTGGTAGCGTGAAGCAAAGAACGGGTCATCAAAAAAGTTATCGAAAAATGGATCTCCCGTCCTGCGTCGCTGACCTTGCTGCTGAACACGGGCTACAATTTCAACACCCAGAGGATCAATGCTTAGTTTCCCGGAACGTTGAGGAAACAGCGCCACTTTCCTGATCTCTGCCACCGTGTATTGCTGGCCATCAACCACATCAGTATATTGCAGCAACTTTGTCTGATCCTGTAAAAGCTCTTCGGCCCAAAAACCCGACTGGGCAGGCGATTGCTCGATATGATAATTTGAAACCGGAATCCGGGTGTAGAGGCGGTAAGTAAGAATAATCTGTTCGCCCATGTATGGGTCGGACTTATCAACACTGGCCCTGAGGAAAACATCTTTGTTGCTGATAGCACCTAGGGTTTGCGAACCCTGAGGTGATTGGGTGCCCGGTTGCGACGAAGATGCCGCTCTGACCTTAATTGTAACCGGGTTGGAACTATATTGCTTTCCACCTGACCTGACTTTTGCCGCCGGAATGGTAAAACTGCCTTCCCTGGTGGCTGCCAGTGTGTATGTAAAGGTGAAAGTAGTTGTACGTGTTACCTGGTTGTTGATGATCTGTATGCTTGAACTTGACGATTGGTTTGGACCGCCAAGGACAGCAAGATCAGTAAATTCAGGTGGTGTAAAGTTATCAGCCTCAGCATTGATTGAGTAAACCAGCCTGAATTGCTGCCCAGCCTGAACCTCCGCAGGTGCCGAGGCAGTAAAGCTGACATTCTGGGCCACCAGCATTGCGGGAAGCAGAATAATAATAAGGAATAATGTTATGTAAAATCTCAGCTTCATCATTTCAATACTAAACAACTCACTTCCCTTGACTTTTATTATTTACAAATTCAAGATTCAAAATTCCAGATTCAATTTTTCACCGTTCCAGAGAAAAGCCCTTCAGTGAGAAGTTGGCAGTTGGCAGTCTGCAGTTGGCAAAAACCCCAAACTAAATCACTGCAACTTGAGCGAAGAAAATCCCGAGAACGAAGTGATTCGGGAACTGCATCACAAAAAAAGCAATCCCGCAACTATTTTTAAAAATGTTACATTCTGCCTTCTCCATTCTACATTCTTAGCATCTACCAATCTTTTTCCACTCCAACTTTTTGCTGTCTGAACCTTTGCTCCTTTATCTTTTCCATCGTTTTTTCTTCATCCTCTTTCAGCGCCTGCAGCATTCGCTCGGCTTCCTGTCGTGAAATTTGCTGAGGTTGTCCGGATTCCTTTTGCTGCTGCTCACCTGGCTCTTGCTGATCATCCTGTTCCTGGTCCTCATCTTGTTGCTGTTCCTGCTGCTGGTCATTTTTCTGATCCTGATTGTCGTCTTTATCATCTCCCTCCTCTTGCTGTTGTTGCTGTTGCTCCTGCTGTTGCTGAAGCAGTTGTTGAGCGTAAGCCAGGTTATGCCTTGCATCTTCATCGTCAGGGTTTAACCGCAACGCATTTTTATAGGCTTCAATACTTTCAGGTATTTGCTGATTCATCAACATGGAATTGCCAAAATTATAAAAAGCTTTGGAGCGCTCATTTTTATCCGTTTGGTTCACAATAGCCCGCTGAAATGCATTGGCCGCTTCTTCGTAATTCTCCTGCCGGTAAACAGAGTTGCCGAGATTGAAATTTCCGCGAAATGAGTTTTCATTCTTTTCCAGGGCTTTGCGATAATCCAATTCAGCATTCTGAAACTTTTCATTTTCAAAATTCTTATTTCCCCTTCTAATATTTTGATTTTCGCTTTGCGCTTGTGCATCAAAACTAAGCAGAAGAAGCAAGATCGGGATCAAACGGCCAAGGTTGCGCAACCACCTGTTGCTGCGTTCAAATATTATTTGTTCAAGCAATAGCAGTAATAAGGCAAGATAGAGAAAGTAATAATACCTGCCCTCGTACTCTGCAAACACTTTTCCTTGAAATTCGCCTTTTTCCATATTATTGATTTCTTCAAAAATGCGTGAAAGGCCGAACTGCGCGTTGGTTGCCCTCACATAAGATCCTTGTCCGGCTGCAGCTATTTGCTGTAGCATTGACTCATTCAAGCGTGTAATAACAGTTTGTCCATCACGTGATGTCCGAAAGCCTACCCGCACATTGTTACGGTATTGCGGTATGGGAACCCCCTGAGTTGAGCCGATTCCGATGGTATGTATTACAATTCCTTTACTCACTGCTTCTTCAACTTTTGCAAGCACTTCGCCTTCATGATCTTCTCCATCGGTAATGATCACCAATGCTTTGCCTTGTGGTCCCTGCGGAAATGAACGGATAGATAGGTCAATGGCATCAGAGATCGAAGTGCCTTGTTCTGATACTATATCAGTGCTGGCATTGGCCAAAAACATTTTGGCGGCTGCGTAATCATCGGTGAGCGGTAAAAGCGGAAATGCTTTTCCGGCAAAAGCAATCAGGCCAATGCGATCGTCGCTGATGCGATCAATAAAACGCGACACAGCTTGCCTGGCCCGTTCAATCCTGCTGGGCTTAATATCTTCGGCCATCATACTATTCGATACATCCAGCGCAATGATTATATCAACACCTTTGCGCTCTTCTTTCTCCAATTGCGATCCGATCTGGGGGTTCGCAATACCGATAACCAGGAACGCGACGGCAAAGGCAAGCAAGGCAAATTTGAACCAATGCCTGAATATTGATCTGTCGGGAATCAGCCTGGAGATTACTTTGAAATCACCGTATTTCTTTAAAGTGATGCGCTTCCACCGTAAGAACAAAAGGAAAAGTACAACCAGTGCGGGTATCACCCACAAGTAATTCAGAAATTCTATGTTTTCAAAACGGATCATATTTATAAATAGCCTATCAAATTAAATTTTTTAAGTACGAACACTATGGAAGAGTTCTGAAAACCGTGTACCTCAATACCATTTCAATGAGCAGGAGTATAAGCGCCAGTAAAGCAAGCGGCCTGAACTCATCAACTCTCCTTTTATATTCTGTTACATCAATTTTAGTTCTTTCAAGCTCATCAATTTCCTCATAAATTAATTTAAGTCTTTCGTTGGAGGTTGCCCTGAAGTACTTAGCATCCGTCATGCCCGATACTTCCTTCAGCAGGTCTTCATCAATCTTCACTTCCACCATCTGATGCCTTTTGCCAAAAGGTGTCTGAACCGGGAAAGGCGCCATACCCATACTGCCAACTCCTATGGAATAGACCCTGATGCCATACAGTTTCGCCATTTCAGCAGCAGTAAGCGGATCAACAGAGCCCATATTATTGACCCCATCTGTGATTAAGATGGCCACTTTGCTAACGGCCTTGCTGTTTCGGAGCCGGTCAACTGCAATTGCCAGTCCATCACCGATTGCTGTTCCGTCCTGGATCATACCTGAACTTACATCCCTGAAAAGATTGATCAATACCGCATGGTCAATGGTGAGCGGACATTGTGTAAAACTCTCACCTGAAAACACCACCAATCCCAGCCTGTCGTTGGGCCTGTTTTGTATGAACTCAATCGCGAGGTCTTTGGATGCTTCTATCCGATTTGGCTTAAAATCCTCAGCCAGCATACTGCCCGAAATATCCAAAGCAATCATTATATCAATGCCTTCAACTGTTACATCCTGACGCCGCAAACTTGACTGCGGGCGTGCAATGGCCAGAATGAGCAAAGCCACTGCAAGAATCCGCAATAAAAACATCAGATGTGTGAGCCACAGGCGCAGCGAACCTGGTTGCTTGTTAAAGGGTTCAATGGATGAAACCTGCAAAGTCGGCTGGCTCTTTGAATATTTATAAATATACCATGCAAGCATCACCGGAATGATAAGCAGCAGGTACAGCAACTCAGGCCGTGCAAAATCAATTTGATCAATATTTCTTATCAACTCAATCATTTGTTTTCGTCAGGCTTAGTTATTCCTTCGATTGTATTGCCGGCAACTGTCGTCTCTTTTTCAGCAACTACTGGAATTGTTGAACGCACAAAATCAACAGCCAGCATAAAACTTTCTTCGTGTTCGGCAGGCAAAGGCATACTTTTGGCAAACTTTACCAAATCTGCTCTTTCAAAAATGATTAAGAGCTTTTCCCGCGCTTGGGAAGGAAGCAGTTCCGCAGAGGTAATTTCCCTGATTTCGGATGTTGTCATTTCAACAGCCATGATATTGAACCGCCCTTCAAGATAATGTCTCAAAATATCTGTTATTTCGGTATGATATTCCTTAATGCGGCCACTTTGCCAGAGCTTTTTCTGCCGGAGCTGCTCCAGCGCATCCATTGCAAGAGTATGAGGCGGAATCTTTGGTTTCGCAGGCTTAGGAGCCAATGATGCCCTTGCCCTGCGCTTTTTCAAATAATGCCTGTAATATAAAATTCCTCCAGTTATGAGTAATGCCAGCAGCATCCAGGGCAGTATTTCCATCAGGGTGAGAGGAGCGCTAATAGGCCCTTTAATATCGCGGATGGTCGCATCAGCTTCTACTTCCAGCCCTGAAACATAAAGAAGGAAAGCCCCGGTTTCAAACGCTGACCATGATGTGTCGCCGGCTAATTTATACTGAAAAACAAAAGGTGGAATTGCATGATAGCCGGTGTCAAATGAAGTAATGATGATTTGCTTTTTGAGTTGCAGCAAGTTGCTGCTTCGCTGGCTGATAGTGTCAATACCTGTTTGGCTCACCATCTCAATCTTTTCGGTGATCTGCACATCAAGAACAGGCCATTGCCAGAAATAATCTTCAGTGGTTGCAATTGAAAAATCAATAACCGTCTGCGAACCTAACCTGATAGAATCTGTGCCAATTTTTGATTCTACAACAGGAGTATTAACCTGCCCGGAAAGCAGCATCCCATTCAACCCAAAGATGAGAGTAAGCAAGTGGTATTTTAAGATTCGGACGCTCATTTTCATATCAGTTTTCATCGTTCTTACCTTCTCTTTCCGCGACTCTTGAACAATGTAAGCAAGGGCTTGATGTAATCCCTGTCGGTTCTGAGATTTACAGTATCAACCCCATTTCGTAAAAATGAATTCTGAATGTACTTTTCGGTTTCATCCCACCATGTTTTGTATTGTTTGCGGGCTACCGCTGACGAAGTATCCACCCAAACTGTTTTGCCGGTTTCTTTGCTGTACAACTGGGTCAAACCTAATTTTGGGAGTTCCGACTCGCTTGGGTCATAAACGCGCAAGGCAACCAGGTCGTGCTTCCGGGCTGAAATCCTGAGAGCGTCATCAAAATTGCGGTCAATAAAATCAGAAAGCACGAAAGCGATGCAACGCTTTTTCAAGGCATTGTTTAGGAACCGCAAGGCTTCCGAAATGTTGGTGAGCTGACTTTGCGGCCTGAAATCAACCAATTCGCGAATGATGCGCAGGATATGTGTAGTGCCTTTCTTGGGCGGAATAAATTTTTCAATGCGATCGCTAAAAAATATCACACCCACTTTATCATTGTTCTGGATAGCTGAAAATGCAAGCACTGCAGCAATTTCGGTCATTAATTCTTCCTTGAACTGCTTGCGGGTTCCAAACTCGTTCGAACCGCTAACATCAACCAGCAACATCACAGTCAGCTCCCGTTCTTCATCAAAAATCTTTACATACGGGTGATTGAACCTTGCGGTAACATTCCAGTCAATTGAGCGGATATCGTCACCATACTGGTAGCCTCTCACTTCGCTGAAAGTCATCCCCTTGCCACGAAAAGCGCTATGGTACTGGCCAGAGAAAATCTGACTGGTGAGACCGCGGGTCTTGATCTCTATCTGCCTGACTTTTTTAATTATGTCTGATGTTTCCAGTAGCATTTATTGTCTGATTTTTGGAGTTTAGTGATTAGTGATGGGTTGCTGGTTGCTTGTTACTCAATTTGGGTCATACAATTGTCATACAGTTGTCATACAGTTGTCATACAGTTGTTATGGTTGCTTGTTGCTTGTTGCTTGTGTCTAGTTTTCAATTGCCTTCGAATATTGAACATTGAACTTCGAACCTTGAAATCAGAATCTGGAATTTGAAATTTTGAATTTTGAATCATCACGGTACTTCAACCGTATTCAGAATATCATTGATGATATCCTCAGTTGAAATATTTTCAGCTTCAGCCTCATAGGTCAAGCCAATGCGATGCCGCAATACATCCTGTGCCACAGCCCTTACATCTTCAGGAATTACATAGCCACGTCTCTTTATAAAAGCATAGGCTTTGGAAGCCAGCGCCATGTAAATACTGGCCCTGGGCGAACCACCATAGCTAATCATGTCCTTATATTTCGGAAGTTTATAATCAGCTGGAAAACGGGTCGCAAAAACAATATCGGTAATATAGTTTTCAATCTTTTCATCGAGATAAACTTCGCGCACCAATGCCCTTGCCTTGAGGATATCAGCCGGCTTGAGTATTGCCTGGTTCGAAGGGATAACATTGGTAATGCGTTGCCTCAAGATCAATTTCTCTTCTTCCTTGCTTGGATAGGTAATAACTACTTTGAGCATGAAACGGTCAACCTGGGCTTCTGGCAGAGGATAGGTTCCTTCCTGTTCAATAGGATTCTGGGTGGCCAGAACCAGGAATGGCTCATCAAGTTTAAATGTATGATCGCCAATGGTAACCTGGCGTTCCTGCATTGCCTCAAGCAAAGCGCTCTGAACTTTGGCAGGAGCTCGGTTAATTTCATCGGCCAGTACAAAGTTGGCAAAAACCGGACCTTTACGAACAACAAATTCTTCGTTCTTCTGGCTATATATCATTGTTCCGATGAGGTCGGCTGGCAGAAGATCCGGCGTAAACTGGATACGACTGAATTTTGCCTGGATGGCACCGGCAAGCGATGTAACCGCCATAGTTTTAGCAAGGCCGGGAACGCCTTCAAGCAAAATATGGCCATCGGCAAGCAATGCGATCATAAGTCGCTCAAGCATATGCTTTTGCCCTACAATCATCTTGTGCATTTCAATATTGATCAGGTCCACGAAGGAACTTTCCTGCCTGATCCGCTCATTCAGTTCACTGATATTTATGTCTGTCATATTGATAGTATTTTTCGAGGCAAAAGTAACCAAAGGCTTATATGCTGAAATACAACTGGCTGTTAAAAAATGTTAAACGACTGATCTTTAGCAAGGAAAGAAATGAGTTTTCAAATTATCGCCTGACCTTATATTTTTAACGGATTTTCAACAAGTAGTTTGTCTTTTTAAAAATTAACATATCTTTGTTCGCTTTAAAGCACAGGAGCTACTGTTTCGAATGGCAATACATCAATTAGAATCATTAACAGATTATTATATTCAAACAAACACACCTTTACTTCTTACAAATTAAAGCGGGTATGAAAAACAAAAAATTACTTTTAAATTTATTAGCGGTAATAACCGGCATCACTGTCTTAACATTAAGCGCCACCGGCACTTTCAATTCACAATCTGCTTTTTCTGATGCCCCCAATGGCGAAGGTTATGAGGATGCAATAGCTTATCTTGCTTCATTAAAAAATAACCAGCATACAGGAACCATTGACCCAGCCGACATAATTCAGGCTGAACAGGCAAGCTTGAAATCAGGTGGTTTAGGACTAGGTATAGAATGGGTAAGCGCCGGGCCAGATAATTTCGCAGGCCGCACCCGTGCACTTTTATACGATAATCGTGATGCCGAAGGCAATACCTTGTATGCAGCTTCAACCAGTGGCGGCCTTTGGAGGTCTACAACAGGGGGTATATTGTGGGAACCAATTCCAGGCACCGAAAACATCATGAACGTTACCACCATGGCTCAGGACCCGAATGGTAAAATTTATGTTGGAACCGGCGAAACGTTTAACGTCTTCAGATTTGCTGCATATCCTGGGTTTATGGGTAGCGGAATTTTCAAATCTGACGATGGCATAGCGTTTAATCAGCTTCAGGCTACACAGCCAGCTGCCAATGATACTGCATCCGATTGGGCTTATATAAGCCGGATAGCAATTAATCCAACCAACCCACAGATATTATATGCTGCAACTTTCTCAGGATTAAAGTACTCCAGCAATGGCGGAGAGTCGTGGATTATTGCTACTGACACTGATGGAAATCCGCTTCCGGCAAATGCAATGGATGTAAGGATTGGGTCAGATGGCATTACAGTTGCATCACTTAATGGCTTTGTATATATTTCTAACAACGGCGATCCAGGTAACTTTGTGAATTCCTCAACAGGTGCCGTTGGCATGTTACCATTTGCCAGCATCAGCCGTGTTGAGGTTGCGGTTGCCCCGAGTGATCCAAATTATATTTATGCTGTCGTAGTTCGTGGTATTCCTTCAATCGGTCAACTCGAAAACGTTTATCTTTCTATTGACCGTGGAGCCACATGGCGGGTTGTTGGGCCTGGAGGGAGTGTATTCTTTAATGTTTTTGGTACCGATAACGTAGGAATCTATGCAAATGCCACTAGCGTGCATCCAACAAACCCGAACATCATTTTTGTTGGTGGTAAAAACTTATGGCAGGGGACAAAAATTCAGGAAGATGGATATTATGAATGGAAAGTTAAAGCAGGCATTGCAGAAACTCCCTGGTTCATTAACTCCAACCATCATGTTTACGCCTTCAAGCACAACGATCCCAACACCATGCTGATTGGTACCGACAGGGGTATCTTCCGTTCATCAGATGGATTAGTTATATTTAATAACCTGAATAAAAATTACATTACTGCTCAGTCCTATTCTGTTGCGTTTAATAGCGGCAAGCGAATCCTGACAGGCACGCAATCAAATGGTGTTTTGTTTATCAGCGAGGCAGGAAATACTGACAAGCATGCAATCCGTATTGACGAAAATCTGGCATTGAACGGTGGAAATGTTGCTATGAGCGTAATCAACCAAAATGCCCTTATATGGTCAACAGCAATTCCAACATCGTCCGTCGCTGCCGATGTTCCACTTTACCGTTCAGATGACCTTGGAGCTACGGTTTCATTGCACGCTTTTTCTCCTGTTCCAACCACCATCAGGAACTTTATCCCTTCCATGCTTTTCTGGGAAAACACCAATTATGCTGAAAGCCGCGACAGCGTTACCTATTATGCAACAGAAGATCTCAGCGCCGGAACCGAAGTCTGGATCAGAAGTGCAAACAGCCGTTATCCGTTTAAATACACATTGCCCGTTGCATTAGCCAATGAAGACAGTATAAGGGTTAAGGATATTGTTGCCAGCCGGCTCTTTTATGGTTTACAACGAACCAATTCAGTGCATGAGGTATACATGACTAACAACGCTTTGCGGTTCAGCAGTGCTGCACAATGGAATAAGATACTGGTTCCAACGGGTAATCCTCAAAGCCTTGCAATATCAAGAGATGGAAATTATTTATGGGTCGGAACTAAAAATGGCAAGCTTTACAGGCTGGGTAACTTACATGGAGCATACAATGCTTCAACCGCCAGTGTTGACAGCGTAAATTACGCCATCAATGTTTTGCTGATTGAAGATTTTGCAAACCGTGCCATCACCTCCATCGCTGTTGATCCACAAAATGCTGATCACGTAATCATAACCCTTGGCAACTATGGCAACGACGCCTATGTTTACCGCTCAACCAATGCACTATCAGCTACCCCTGCCTTTACCTCAGTGCAGGCTAATTTGCCTAAAATGCCGGTTTATTCCGCGCTCATTGAAATGAACGACCCGAACGTGGTTATACTTGGAACCGATCGGGGAATCTGGACAACTGCAAATATTGGCAGTCCATCATGGGAAAAAGAATCCGGAGAAATGGGTGACGTTGCTGTTTTCCAGATCAAGCAACAGCTGATGAATAACCCATCCATTACTGTTCCAATTGATGAGATCAATTCCGAGACTTTCCCCGGGGTTGATAATTACGGAAAAATTTATGCTGCTACTTTTGGCCGCGGTATATATAAAACAACTCGTTTTGTGGGTATTGGCTCCTCTCCGGAAACTGAAAAATTAATCCAGAACCGCCTTAACATCTACCCCAATCCAGCCAGCCAGACAATGTTTGTTGGTTTCAACAGTACTGACAATTCTCCTGTTGAAATAAGTATCACTGACCTGAGCGGACGCAGCATCCAACAGCAGAGCTTTGGGCCTCTCGTTCAGGGTCAGCATAATCTGCAATTGGATATCAGCAAGTTGAAGTCAGGCATATACCTTGTTCAATTAAAGAATGGTGAACATACATTAAGCAATAAACTTATTGTCAGATAGACCTTTCATTCTATCAACCGGTATTGAAATATTTTTTCAGAAACCTCTGCTAACCATGTTTTGCAGGGGTTTCTTGTTAGATCGTAGCATTACTAATCGGTTAAATGAATTAGTTGCTATTGGACATTGCATTTAATAAAAAGGTATATGCTGGCTTGATAATGAAACTCCAGAACCAAAGGTTCAGAAAATTAAATCAGCAATGCGTTAGAAAATTGAATAATCGAACTCACCAACAGGATCGAACGGACAAAGGGGGTTTTAGTTGTAACGCTTGCCTAAATAGTAGCCAACAAAGAATGTAAGGAAGAAACGTTCCGGGTCACGGACAGCCATCATCCGGACACCGGTAGGAAAGAAATCAAGCGCAGCACCAATTTCAACGGCTGAAACCTTTTGGTTCTGACGACCGATTTCAAATGATAATCCAGCTTTCGCATAAACACCCGGATGAATGCTGATTTCATTGAAGCCCTTGGTAAGTGACGCCCGACCATAAATATTATCAAGAAAATGTTTATTGGGGTCGTATTTTTCGGCTATTAGAGAATATTCATAGTACGGTGGGTTAATAGTAAGCTCCTTTATAATATACAGGTAAACAGGTTTTGTAAACCCGGCTGTACCACCGGCAAACCAGAAATATCGCAACTCAACTCCACCCCAATAAGGTTTGCGGTTGAGCAGTTTTTGTTGACCACCTCCAACTCGCAATACATAAAGATTGTTTAGTTTACCATAAACAAAACTTCGCGAGTTTCGATAGAATGGGTTGTACACCCGGGTTTCACGGTTGGATTTCAATTCAAGTAAATTGACCTCGTACAGCCATTTGGTAAAGTAAGTGGTGTTAGCGCCTTTTCTAAACTCCATGCCACCGCCGGCTGAGTTAATAAATATCCCTCCGTAATACTCTTTTCGTAATAACACTTCAGTACTGAAAACTTCTTCATCATACTGCGCCAAAGCAGTATTTTGAATCAGCGTAAGCATTACTAAAAAAAAGATTACCCTTACCCGTATCATAGTTGGAAGTTTGATAATTGCAAACTTAGTGGTTTATACAGACTTGGGCAAGGTTCAGCAACTGATATGCCAGGACTTTTTATTAATATCCCTGTTCCACCTTAAATTTACGGTATTCGCCGTAGGCAGCACATTTCTCGCGGGACTTGCACGAAGTAAGTAAAACACCCACAAAAATAAACAACAAAAACATAGTTACTGTTTTGTGCAACCTGCAATTTATTTGATATTTGAAGCCCATTTCTTTTTAGAAGTTGATTATTCGACTGAAAATGTTTTCTACTTGTTTCAGGTATATATAACTACTGTAACTTTGGAATATTGTTTGAACCTGCCCGTAACATCATGGAAAGAATAAATCCCCAAATTGCTGAAAGCTGGAAAGTAGTGCTGCAGAATGAGTTTGATGCTGATTATTTTGCAGCATTAAAACAGTTTCTGTTTGAAGAAAAAAAGAAACATGTCATTTACCCTCCCGGGAATAAAATATTTGCCTCTTTTGAGCACACTCCTTTCTGGGATGTTAAAGTAGTAATCCTCGGACAAGACCCCTATCATGGACCAGGCCAGGCACATGGGCTGTGCTTTTCGGTTCCCCAAGGGATACAAAAACCACCATCGTTACAAAACATTTTTAAAGAAATACACGCAGACTTAGGTATCCCAGTGCCAGCATCCGGGAATCTCGAAAAATGGGCAAGGCAAGGGGTTTTGCTTATCAATGCCACTCTCACAGTGAGGGTAAACCAGGCAGGGTCGCACCAGGGAAAAGGTTGGGAAAGATTTACAGATGCTGTTATCAAGGCCATCAGCGATAATTTGAAGGATGTCGTTTTCCTGCTCTGGGGCAACTATGCTCAGGCTAAAGAAGCAATCATTGACACTTCAAAACACCATATTCTCAAATCGCCCCATCCATCCCCCCTATCCGCTTCGCGGGGATTTTTTGGATGTAAGCATTTTAGCAAGACAAATATCTTGCTTACAAATGCTGGCAAACATGCTATTGACTGGAGTCTTTGAAGAGGCTTTGTGTGAAAGGTTGGCAGTTGCAGTTGGCAGTAAGCAAAAACAAAACATCATTCATGTACAACATAAACAATCCTACGGAATTAATGCATTACTGTATCACTGTATCACTGCATTACAACAAAAGCGACCCAAATCTACGAGCGTAAGTTTCGAACCCTACGCGGCCAAATTTTACGGTTATCAGATATTTATATTTATCTTTGCCGCTGCGTTCTCAACATAGGGGTGCCCCAATATAACGGGCTGAGATCAAACCCATTGAACCTGATCCGGGTAATGCCGGCGAAGGGACGGGCCTAAACTTTTTAAATAGCGGCAATCAGCCTCTATTCGCCGCTTGAAGTTTAACCAAACACGTTTTATAAATGAAAAGATTTTTATTGACAACGGCATTACTGCTGCTCTTGCCACTTATCGTGTTGAGCCAGTTCATATTTTCCGGCTCAGTTTCTGATGCAGAAAACGGTAAACCGCTGCCCGGCGCCAATGTATTGATACAGGGAACGTTCAGGGGAATTTTCACTGATGCATCAGGCGAGTTTCGCATTGAAAATATTAAGGCGGGGACCTACAATGTTACCGTGTCTTACCTGGGTTATGAAAACATCCAGCAGTTGATCGTCCTGGATCAAAATAAGCAGCTTGATATTTTTCTCACCCGAAGTACGTTTCTTACGGAGGAATTTGTGGTCAGTGCTACCCGTGCTGACAATCACACTCCAGCCACTTTCACCAACCTTACACGTGAAGAGTTGTCAGCATCAAATCTGGGGCAGGATCTTCCCTTCCTGATCAGCCTTACACCTTCGTTGGTGACGAGCTCAGATGCCGGTGCCGGGGTTGGTTACACCTGGATGAACATCCGCGGAAGCGACAATACACGGATTAACGTCACCGTGAATGGTGTTCCGATAAACGATGCAGAATCTCATGGGGTTTGGTGGGTGAACATGCCCGATATCGTTTCATCGGTTGATAATATGCAAATCCAGAGGGGTGTGGGATTAAGCACGCATGGTGCCGGCGCTTTCGGCGGAACCATCAGCTTACAAACCACCTCCCTAAGTGATAAGCCGTATGCAGAAATCAGTTCCTCAGCAGGATCGTACAATACAATGAAAAACTCCCTAAGCCTGGGCAGCGGCCTGATAGGGAAACACTGGGCCTTCGATGGCCGGATATCTATGACGGAATCAGACGGATATATTGACCGGGCTTCTTCAAGACTCCGGTCCTACTACTTTTCGGGTGGATTTTATGGAGAGAAAACAGTTGTGAAAGCCATCACCTTTTCGGGAAATGAAAAAACCTATCAGGCATGGTATGGAGTTCCGGGCGATTCACTTAAGAGCAACCGGACTTTCAATCCCGCAGGCCTGTATTATGATGACCAGGGAACAATCAGGTATTACGATAATGAAACTGACAATTACCAGCAGGATCACTACCAGTTGCATCTCACCCATGCTTTTTCGGATGCAGTAACCGCTAATATTACAGGCCACTACACTTATGGGAGAGGATTTTACGAGCAATACAGGGCCAATGATGAGTTCAGCCGATATAACCTGCCCGATGTTGAAATTGGTACTGAAGTAATCACATCCAGCGACCTGGTCAGGCAACGCTGGCTCGACAACCATTTTTATGGATTCACGTATTCATTCAATTATATAGACATGAACCGCTGGAACATGACCTGGGGCGGGGGTTACAATATTTATGAAGGCGATCATTTTGGTGAGATTATATGGGCACGCTTTGCCACACACGCAAATATCAGGCACAGGTATTACCAAAACGATGGCTTAAAAAAGGACTTTAACACATTTTTAAAAGCGGATTATGAAATTCTTCCCGGCTTACATATTTTCACTGATCTGCAATACCGCAACGTTGCCTATAATTTTCTTGGATTGGCCTGGGTGCAAGAAAATATTACCGATTTGCAGCAAGATGCTTCTTTCCATTTTTTTAACCCAAAATTGGGAATCAATTATAATCTAAATTCATTTGCCAGCCTTTACGCTTACGCCGGCATCGGAAATCGCGAGCCGGTGCGCGACGACTTTACCGATTCTTCGCCTGAAAGCAGGCCAAAAGAAGAAACGTTGAGAAATATTGAAATTGGCTTTAATCAACGCGGGAAGAACTTTATGTTTAACAGCAACCTGTACTTAATGGACTATAAGAATCAGTTGATCCTTACTGGAGAAATCAATGATGTGGGTGGGTTCACACGTAAAAACATTGATAAAAGCTACCGGACAGGAATAGAAATAGAAGCGGCACTGATCATTACTCCGAACCTTCAATGGCAAGGTAACCTGACACTTAGCCGTAATATAATTCCTCGGATTACGGAATATGTTGACCAGTACGACAACGGTTGGAATTGGATCGGGTTCGAATCCAAAGAATACCGTGATGTTGACATAGCTTTCTCGCCTTCCATTATCGCAGCAAGTATTTTTTCATACAAGCCTGTTGATGGGTTAAACCTGAATCTTAGCTCAAAATATGTTGGTAAACAATTCATTGATAATACTTCAAGCCGCGATCGGATGCTTAAAGCTTACCTCACACATAATTTGAGAATGAATTACAGTATTTACTCTGCTTTTCTGAAAGAGATACAATTAACCGTACAAATTAACAACCTTACGAATAGCATGTACTCCACCAACGCCTGGGTTTATAAAGGTGTTTTTGGAGATCAGGGATTGATAACCATTGAGGATGGCTATTTCCCACAAGCCGGCGTTCACTTTCTGGTAGGAATCAACCTTAAGTTTTGATTTATATGTGGAACATCGAGTGTTCCGCGTAGCGGATAAAGTATTGTAGAATCATTGTACGATATTTTCTTAATTCCACGTAGTGGATTCACAAATCGAAATGGGACAGTATTACATAAGAGGTATTCAATGTGGCTAAAGCCCAAATGATGAATTCTTGTTTGACCGTTGGCTGAAGCCAACTGGAATGCAGCACAATTGATTCAGGCTTTTGTAATGCAATTAAGAAGGAGCGCGCAGAATAAATCCCGTATCTTTGCGCCCTTATTGAATAAAATAGATTCTTCGATAAAGCATTGTGCATGGTAAGCCAGGTTAACATAAGAAATAAAAAAGCTTCTTTTGAATACTTCCTTCTCGAAGAGTTTACGGCAGGCATGCAGCTTACCGGCACGGAGATCAAATCATTGCGCGCCGGCAAAGCCAGTGTAAGCGATGCTTATTGCTCGTTTTCGGGCAACGAACTCTTCGTGAGAAACCTGCATATAGCAGAGTACACAATGGGTTCGTACAATAACCACGAACCAAAAAGAGACCGTAAACTGCTGCTCAACCGGAAAGAACTCAAGAAAATCCTCGCCAAAATAAACGAAAAAGGGCTCACAGTAATTCCTGTACTATTATTCATTGACGAAAAAGGGCTGGCTAAACTCAAAATTGCCGTCGCAAAAGGTAAAAAGCTCTACGACAAACGGGATACCCTGAAAAACAAAGATCAGCAACGCGAGATAGATCGTGGAAGCAGGATTTAACTCAGTTGATTTTTTCAGATCCTTCTGGGCCACTTATATTGGTTCAAACCTGAAGCTGGAATTTGAATCGGGATGTTAAAAAATAGATGCAACTCAAATTCAACCATTTGCCAAAGCCTTCTTGTAAGCCTTAATGGCTCTTTCTTTTGCAATAGCATGATCAACAATTGGTGTTGGATAAGCCGGAGTGCCTAATTCTGGAACCCAACGCCGGATGTATTTACCACTGGGATCAAATTTCTGGGCCTGGAGGATTGGATTGAATACGCGGAAATATGGCGCAGCATCGCAACCGCTGCCAGCCACCCATTGCCAATTCCCGACATTTGAAGCTTGTTCATAATCGAGCAGTTTTTCGGCAAACCACGCTTCACCACATCGCCAGTCAATCAACAAGTCTTTCACAAGAAAACTTCCGGCAATCATTCTTACCCGGTTATGCATGAAACCAGTTTCAGTCAGTTCACGCATGCCTGCATCCACAATAGGAAAACCGGTCTTGCCCTGACACCATGCTTCGAAGTGCTTTTCATAGTTCAACCATTCAATCTGACCGTATGCGGGCTTAAAAGCTTTATCAACAGTATGCGGAAAGTGAAAAAGGATCATTTTGAAAAACTCACGCCATATTAATTCATTCAACCAGGTTTCGCTGCTTTTAAGAGCAATGCTAACCATTTCCCTTATGCTGATGGTTCCAAACCTAAGGTGAACACCAAGTCGGGTAGTTCCTTTAATGGCAGGTAAATCGCGTGTTTTATTATAATTGCGTATAATCTCTAAATCAGTCAGAACCGAAGGAAATTGCTGATGCGTTTCCTTGAAACCGATTTCTTCCAGCGTTGGAAAAGTTAATGCTTCGCTGGTGACCAAAGAATTCAGGCGGGATTGGGAGGGAAAGTTGGTTAGTCTGTCATGATCAATCCGCTCTTTCCATCGGCGCATGTATGGTGTAAAAACGGTGTAAGGTTTGCCATCAGCTTTCAAGACTTCATCCTTTTCAAAAATAACATGATCTTTAAAGCTTCGGAATTCTATGCCTTTTGAACGGAGTATTTCGTCCACCTTTTTGTCCCGTTCTTTCGCATATGGTTCGTAATCATTATTTGTGTAAACTGCTTTAACGTTTAACTCATCAAGCAGTTTCAATAAGACTTCTTCAGGTTTTCCGATCTTAATCAACAATGAACACTGGTGTTTCTCATATTCTCCTTTAAGCTTCAGTAGGTTTTCATAAATAAAATGCACGCGGGCATCCTGCTTGTTTTCTAGTTTGCTGAGGATGTCAGTATCGAAAATAAAAACCGGAAGAACTTTCAAGCCGCTGCCGAGGGCATGAAATAAACCAGTGTTATCGAAGACCCTTAAATCGCGGCGATGCCAGAACAGGGCAATTGGAGTTTCTTTGTCGAACCCGTTGGACATGTTAAAGTGTTTTTTCAAAAGTAAACAAAAGGCACTTGCAGAAGTTGAGTCCATGAGGGAACCCAAGATCCAAGCCCCAAATTCCAAGTCCCAAGCCCTAAGCACCAAGCTTAAATCATAAATCAACTTATCAACCAATCGGCAAATTTACAAATTGTCCAATTGACAAATTCGTCACATCATCACTCCATCACTCCCCGCCCGACTGAACGTCGTTCGGGCGGGCATCACTCCATTACTCCATTACTGTAACAATGCATTACTGCATCTTGAGCGCAGCGAAATCAGGAGAGGAATGATTCGGGAACTGCATCACAAGAAAACCTTGCCGTCAATTTGGCAGCAAATCCGGCATGGCATAACCTTTGCGAGTGGCGGTTCGTACTAACTTAAAAACAGACTACACTATGGTAAAAGGATCTATCAATGTTAAGACTGAAAACATTTTTCCCATCATCAAAAAATTCCTTTATTCTGATCATGAAATCTTTCTCCGCGAGCTGATATCCAATGCAGTAGATGCCACGCGCAAGTTGCAGACCCTCGCTTCAGTTGGAGAGTACAAAGAAGAACTTGGCGACATTACGGTGGAAGTGATCCTTGACAAAGCCAACAAAACCCTAACCGTACGCGATAAGGGCATCGGGATGACTGCCACGGAAATAGAGCAATATATCAATCAGATTGCTTTCTCAAGCGCCGAAGAGTTTGTTAACAAATACAAAGGAAAAGGCGATGCAGAAGTATTGATCGGCCATTTCGGGCTTGGATTTTATTCTTCGTTCATGGTTTCGGACAAAGTTGAAATTTTGACCAAAACCTATAAGAAAGGCAAAGATACACAAGCCGTGCATTGGTCGTGCGATGGCAGCCCCGAATATACCATTGACAAAACCACGAAGAAAACCCGCGGAACCGATGTCGTACTTTACATCAACAAAGATTCGGAAGAATTTCTGGAAGAATACCGCATCATGGAACTTCTGAAGAAATATTGCAAATTCCTTCCGGTTCCGATACAGTTTGGCATCGAAAAAACTACCGAAACCATCGAAGGTGAAACCGATGATGAAGGCAAGCCAAAGACCCGTGAGGTTGAAAAGCCGCGCATCATCAACAACACCATGCCGCTTTGGAAGCGCAAACCCGCCGAACTGAAAGATGAGGATTACAAGGCTTTTTACCGCGAACTTTATCCCGCTACATTTGATGAACCGCTGTTCAACATTCACCTGAATGTGGATTACCCGTTCAATCTTACCGGAATCCTCTATTTCCCGAAAGTGAAGAAAAACCTTGAATTGCAGCGAAACAAGATTCAGCTTTACAGCAACCAGGTTTTTGTTACAGATTCCGTTGAAGGCATCGTTCCCGATTTCCTGACGCTCTTGCATGGCATCATTGATTCGCCTGATATCCCGCTCAATGTTTCGCGTTCGTATTTGCAAAGCGATCCAAACGTGAAAAAGATTTCGGGTCATATTATGAAGAAAGTGGCGGATAAACTTGAGAACCTTTTTAAGGAAGACAGGGCTGCTTTTGAAGCCAAATGGGATGATATAAAAATATTTATTGAGTACGGCATTGTTTCCGAACCTAAATTTTATGAAAGGGCCGAGAAATTCTGTCTGCTAAAAAACACCGAAGGCAAATATTTCACTTTCGAAGAATACAATAATTTCGTAAAAACTGCCCAGACTGACAAAGACAAAAGACTGGTGTACCTTTACACTTCTGATGTTGACGACCAACATGCCTTTATCAACGCGGCCAAAGAGCGCGGATATGATGTGCTGGTCTTTGGTGGTCCCATTGATACACATTTCATCAGCGCACTGGAGCAAAAGTTTACAGATACAACTTTTGCGCGCGTTGACAGTGATTTGATTGATAAGCTTATATCAAAAGAAGACCCGCTGCCATCGTTGCTCAACGAGGTTCAGAAAGCAAGGATCAAAGAAATGTTTGAAAAACAAGTTGATAAAGCCAGGTTTCACTTACAACTTGAAAGTACCGGCGCCGACGATCAGCCTGTGGTTATTACCAGGCCTGAATTCATGCGCCGCATGAAAGATATGGCATCCGTTGGCGGGGGTTACAGCTTCATGGGCGACATGCCAGAACAGTTTAACCTTGTTGTTAACCTGAATCATAAACTCATTTCAAAGCTGGCCGATGAAACCGAAAAAGATGAAACCCATCAATCCCTGGTGAAACAGATGATTGACCTTGCCTTGCTTTCACAGAATATGCTCAAAGGTCAGGCCTTGACGGATTTTATTAAACGCACCGTTGAAATCATCAAGTAATATTAATTTCGCTGCTTGATATCTATAAACAATTAACTCATCCCTGAAAATGAAAAACATGAATAAATGGATCACACCAGCCATTATTGTGCTGGTAATTATAATTATAGTTGCCTGGGCTGCCGGATCGTACAATAGCCTTGTTAAAAGCCAGGAAAACGTTGAAGCCCAGTGGGCGCAAGTTGAAAATGTATATCAACGCCGCGCCGATCTTATTCCGAACCTCGTGAGTACCGTGCGCGGTTATGCTGATTTCGAGCGCCAGACACTGACTGATGTTATTGAAGCCCGTTCTAAGGCCACTTCGGTGAACATTAATCCCCAAAACCTTGACGAAAACAGCTTGCAACAATTCCAGGCAGCACAGGGTGAATTGAGTGGTGCACTATCGCGATTGATGGTCGTGGTAGAACGTTATCCTGATCTCAAGGCGAACCAGAATTTCCTTGAATTGCAATCCCAGCTCGAAGGCACCGAAAACCGCATCACCGTTGAGCGTAATCGTTTTAACGAAACTGCAAGAGATTATAACACAATGATCCGCCGTTTCCCACGCAACTTGTTTGCTTCTTCATTTGGTTTCGAACGCAAACCTTATTTTGAAGCAGTACAGGGAGCAGAAGAGGCACCTAAAGTTGAGTTCTAAATGGGAACTTCAAGCAAAAACTTCTTTACGCAAGAGCAGCAGGATAAAATCCTGCTGGCCATCCGGGGCGCTGAATTGGATACAAGCGGCGAAATAAGGTTGCATATCGAAAATAAATGCCCAGATGATGTGCTCGACCGCGCAGCCTATATTTTCGACAAACTGCAAATGCAAAAAACGCTACTACGGAACGGAGTGCTGATTTACCTTGCAATCGAGAACCGCAAATTTGCGATCCTTGGCGATGCAGGCATCAACGGTGTTGTTCCTGAAAATTTCTGGGACGACATTAAATCAGGGATGCTCAGCCATTTCAGGGAAGGTAAATTTACCGAAGGCTTGGTGGAAGCCATCAGCCGGGCCGGGGAACAACTTAAAAAACATTTCCCTTATCAAAAGGATGATGTGAATGAATTGCCTGATGATCTTTCATTTGGAAAAAACTAAACCACACTCCCGTGATTAAAAAAATATGGTTACTACTTCTCTTCCCGCTGTTTACACTGACTTCTCAAAGTCAGACACAAGACATACCTCCACGGCCGGTTCCACCTCGCCTGGTCAACGATTTTGCCGGGGTACTCTCAGCTTCAGAGGCACAACGCCTCGAAGAAAAACTGGTCAATTTCAATAACAGCTCTTCAAACCAGATCACCATTGTGATCGTTTCATCCCTCAATGGATACGATAAATCTGATTATGCTATTAAACTGGGCCATGAATGGGGCGTTGGGCAGGAAGGTTTTGACAATGGTGTAGTTGTGCTTATAAAGCCAAAGGTCGGAAATGAGCGTGGCGAAGCGTTTGTTGCCGTCGGCTATGGCCTTGAACCAGTTATTACTGATGCTGCCAGCCGCAGGATCGTCGAAAACGAAATGATTCCCAGCTTTCGTGAAAACAACTACTATGCAGGCATTGATGCTGCTACCGATGTACTTATGGGCCTCGCATCAAAAGAATATTCTTCCGATGAATACGCGCCGAAAGTAAGTCCGTTTGTTGGCCTAATTCCCATCATTATTATTTTCCTTATCATTTTCTTTATTTCCAGAGCGGGATCCAGTCAAAAATCTATGGGTAAGAATCTTCCATTCTGGACTATGCTGGCACTCATGAGCATGGGTGGAAGCAAAGGAAGTTTTGGCAATTTTTCAGGTGGAAGAGGCAGTTTTGGTGGCGGTGGAAGCAGCTTTGGTGGCTTTGGTGGCGGAGGTTTTGGTGGTGGTGGCGCCGGAGGAAGCTGGTAGTTAAATTCCTTTACACTTTCTGATAAAACCTGTGTATACAGGTAACCTTTCCCTTTTTCATGGATTGTATTTTAAAGGCTGGTGTCTGGAGGGAATCAGCCAAAAATGATTATCCATGAAATAATTTCATCTTGAATAAGCTATCTTGTATTTTTCTATTGCTTACAGTTTTCTTCCAAACTGCTGCAGCACAGGATCGTCTGGGCCTTTCCACGGGCAACTATGCCGGGCTGAATGGGGTTTTCCTAAACCCGTCTTCAATCTCAAATTCAAAAAAATATCTCGACATCAACCTTGCAAGCGGTGGCATCTTTTTTGCGAATAACTTCATCTATGTTTCAAAAGAAGATAACTTTTTGGAACGGAAAATGAATTTTGCGCAACGCGCTTTAAAACTTGAGTTTCCAGGATTCTATGATGATGACTACATTTTCAGCGACAGGTATGATGTTGAACCCAAAATGGGCTATACCGATCTGAGACTGACAGGTCCATCGGCTATGTATTCATTCAACGATCACGCTTTTGCTATACATTTTTTAAACAGGTTTGTAGTTTCAGGGCAAAACATTCCTTACGATGTTGCCAAATTTGCTTATGAACGCAGGCATTATCCCCAATTACACAACACAAGGTTTTCTCATGATAACACTTTCAATATCGGTTCGGCAAGCTGGGCTGAATTGGGCTTAACCTTTGCCAAATCATTTGATTACAACCAGGATCTGAAAATTACTGCCGGGATTTCGATTAAACGGCTCTGGGCTTATCATGGCGTATATATGCGCAGCGATCAACTCGATTATTCGTTCAGAAACAGCGACACACTTGATATCTATAATTTTTCAGGCCAGATGGCATTTGCGCTTCCTGTAAATTTTGAAACCCGTGAATTCATGGGTGTAAAGCAATTGGTTCAGGGTCGGGGTTTTGGGTTCGATGCAGGAATAACAATTGTAAAAAAGCATCAAAACGGCCGGAAAAATCATGGAACTGTTCGTCATGTTTATGATCCTTATCAATTTCGCTTTGGAATTTCTTTGCTTGATATCGGGAGCCTGCATTATGGGCACAATGCAAAGTCGCTGTTTTTTGACGAAGCAAGCGGACGCTGGCCGGGTCTGGATTCACTTAATCTGGGAAGCATCAACAACCTTGTTGAAGAAATGTCATCAGTAATCGGAAATGGTTCAGGTCAGATGAATGAAGAAGGTAGTTTTAATTTATGGCTTCCATCTGCAATGAGCATGCAATTCGACTACAGTTTAGGCAGCGACTTCTATATCCAGGCATTGTGGATGCAAAGCCTGAGGTTTTCGAAAAATCAGTTGGTACGGCCTTCTCAGCTAAGTTTAGTTCCCAGGTTCGAAAAGCACTTTTGTGAAGTGGCAGTCCCGTTAACTTTATTCCGATACCAGGATCCGGGAATTGGATTTTCAGTTAAATTAGGTTATGTGACTATTGGCACCGAAAAGCTGGGAGCATTTTTCGGGCTCAACGACCTCGAAGGTGTTGACTTCTATTTTTCCCTGAGCGCTGGGCTATGCAAAAGCAATTATCAGAAAACGTTTGACAAGTACGAAAAATGCCACACGTTTTTCTAGCCTGAATAATTCTTCCCGCAAAGGCGAAGACCGCTCAACTCTCTAAACATCCTAAACACTTCACCGTTCCAGAGAAAACCTTCGAGGATGAGCTGGCAGTTGGCAATAGGCAGTTGGCAATCAAATACATTACTCCATTACTCCATCAAATTCCAATTGCATCACTGCATAATAAAAAGGCGACAACATGTTGGTTAGTTTCGAAAACTAAACACCTAAACTTCCTAAACCTCTAAACTTACTTCCCTTCTTAGCGAGAGGGTTTAAAAATAAAACTGGCTGTCAATGGAAATTTTTTCATCCACAAACTATTGATTTACTGAAACCAACCGTTCCGGACGAGTGATTAATATGGGGCTCAGAAAATAATACACTCAGTTTTTTGTTTATTAATAAACTAATAAAACTCCGGCTTGTTAATAAGCTGCAACCTGCCCGAGAATTAATACATCAATTTTAACCGACCCATTTTGAAGAAGATCCTTATTTTGTTTATTATTGCATTGAGTGCATCAACAACACAATCGCAGGATATGCTGGGCGTTGTCAGCAGCGATTATTCCGGTGTCAGCCGGTCATTTATCAATCCTGCTTCAATGATGAATTCTAGGAAATATTTTGACCTTTTGATCGTGTCCGGGGATATTTTTGCCCAAAACAATTATCTCTATGTTCCCGGAAAAGATTACAGCCTGCTCAAACTACGCTATCTCGACTTTCCGACCTATCCTGAAAGCGGTCAGAACTTCCTTGATGATTACGCGAACCGTCAGGACAAATACGGATTTGCAAACCTGAGACTTACCGGGCCATCAGCTATGCTTATAATCAACCGCCAGGCATTCGCTATTCATAATTCATTTCGCAGCGTTTCATCAGTTGATGGTTTGCCCTATGATATTGCCAAATTTATGCTGGAAGGATTGGATTTCGCACCCCAGCAAAACACCCGATACACGCATGATAAAAGCTATACGGTTGGCTCAATGAGTTGGGTGGAATTGGGTCTTACCTATGCCAGAACGCTCTATAAACAGGGTGATGTTAATTTAATTATTGGCGCCACAGTCAAGAGGTTATGGGGCTATCATGGAGTTATTGTCAACAGCACCAGTACCGATTATATGACCCCCGATAGCGACACCCTGGTAATCTACAATCTGAACGCCACTGGTGGAATGTCAGCGCCTCTCAATTATAGCGACAATGAATTTACCGGGCTTCAAAATCCGGTTCGAGGTAATGGTTTTGCATTTGATCTGGGCGTAAGTTATGTAAGAACCCTTGAGCCACAGAGCACAAGGCGGCGCAGTAGTTTATGCAGCTTTCCTTACGAACCCTTTATTTTCAGGATCGGCTTTTCGTTGATGGATGTCGGGGTTATTGACTTCGATCGCAATGTCAGAAGGCTGGTGTTCGACAATGTTGATACTGTGTGGGGTGGCGTTAATTCTCTTGGGTTTAGTTTTATTGATGTGCTACTTGGCGATATCAGCCAATCCATTACTGGCAGCCCTGATGCCTTGCTGCAAGGTTCATCATTCAGTATGGCACTGCCATCGTATCTGAGTTTACAGTTCGATTATAATTTTCAGAATAATTTTATCGTAAATGTAGTTGTTATTCAGGATCTACCTTTATTAAATAATCGTTTACCGCGGCCATCGTACGCAAGCATAGCCCCGCGTTACTCTACCGATCGCTTTGAGGTATCGTTGCCGTTTTCCTTTTACCGTTATAAAGAACCTCGGATGGGCGCATCCGTGCGCTTTTTAAACTTCTCGGTTGGATCCGAAAAACTTGGTAGCCTGTTAGGCTTCAGCGACTTCGATGGCCTGGACTTTTACTTCGCAATTCAATTTGGTTTAACCAAAGGAGATTGCAAGAGATTTCGCACCATGCAAAACTGCCACGCATACCATTAATTATTCAATCAGCAACACTTGATTTTTTACCTTGACGGGTGAGTATTCAGGGTCGGGCAAACATTCATGAAATTACATTGTTTAATGAAACAAACCATTAAACAACTTATCATGAAAAGAATCTACCCTTTATTACTGTTATTAATTCTTCCCATCATCCTCATTACCCCAACATCCTCCTATGCTGCAAAACACCTTATTGATGTTAAAGACTTTGAGTTTGATCCGGTGCATGTACCGGATGTACAAATCGGTGACACAATTCGCTGGGAATGGGTGAATGGTTTTCATACAACCACTTCCGGTTCAATACCTGAAGGGGCAGTCAGTTGGGATAGTAACATCACTTCTTCTGTCACTTCCTTCGAATATGTAGTTGCTGTACCCGGAACCTACAATTATGTTTGCACACCACATGTACCAGGGATGGTAGCTTCTTTTACAGTTTTACCGGCACAAACTCTTGCAGTTGATCCGAATAACATTGATGTCACCTATACTGCCGGCACAACAAGCTTTACAGTGCAGTCAAATACATCCTGGACTGTTGAAAGCGATGCAGCCTGGTCTACCGCAACTAGTGCAGGAAGTGGAAACGGAACAATAGATGTGAACTACAACGAAAACACAACAAGCGATATCAGGGTTGCCAATTTAACTGTAACCACAACTAGCTCCCTGACAGTATTAGTTACAGTGACACAAGCTGCTGCAAATGTTTCGGTTGAAGAGATTGTTATTCCTGCACTTCAGGTTTATCCGAACCCTTCAAACGGTATTGTGACGCTTGAAATGCAATGGTTTCTCGGAAAACAAGTGCAAATCTCAGTGCTGAACCTTGAGGGTCAGATTATATTGCAAAAAGAGCTTATTGCTACTGCTGTTAGCTCCCTGGATATATCGGAGTTACCAGCCGGAACCTATATAGTAAAAATGAATGCTGGTGCTGAACAATTCAGCAAACAACTTATTCTTACTGACAAGTGACCCGTTAGCCTCACATAGGTTTTAGAATAAATCGAATTCTGATTAGTGGTGGAAATCACTCAAACAGTGTAATCTCCCGAAATATTCAACGATTTTTCTATTTACATGTAGTCGTAAACTTTAAGTATTTGTTTAAGAATAGGTGCAAGAATCATCCTTTGCGTTCCTCCAATCCGCAATGCTATTTATCACAATCTTAGGTGCAACCTTATAAGTTGTTGCATAGTTACTTGCATACTAATCTTAAAATAATGGCTCAGGTTCATGCCCGATAAACTCTTAACACTACCTTTGCACCTCAGAAAAAAACAAACAAATGCCATTACATTGCGGAATTGTAGGGCTTGCCAATGCAGGCAAAAGCACTTTATTTAACTGTGTTTCCAATACAAAAGCCCAAACAGGCGCTTTTGCTTATACCAGCAGCAAATCAAACCTTGGCACCGTTCAGGTTCCGGATCCTAGATTGTTTGAAATTGATAAACTGATCAAATCTGCTAAAATCATACCTACAACCATTGAATTGGTAGACATGCCAGGTCTTGCACGCGGGTCAAGCCAGGGTGAGGGTGTTGGAAATAGTTTTCTTTCGGATATCCGAAATGCAGATGCGCTAATCCATATCGTACGCTGCTTTGATGACGAAAACCTTCCACACCTTGATGGTTCGGTTGATCCGGTTCGCGATAAAGAAACACTCGAGCTTGAATTACAGGTAAAAGATATTGATGCCATTGACCGTAAGATCCAGCGTTTGGAAAAATTGGCTAAATCAGGCGATAAAATATACCGTTCACAAATTGAAGTGCTGCAAACGTTCAAACAACATCTTGAGTCATTTGGAATGGCTCGGTCTGCCCCAGTTGATAAATACGATCGTCATGTTATTGAAGACCTCTATTTACTCACTGATAAACCAGTGATTTATGTTTGCAATGTAGATTCTTCATCTGCTGCTGCGGGCAATAGTTACACCCAGGCATTTTCAAAATCCGTTCAGGACGAAAACACCCAGGTGTTGACCATTGCTGCCGAAGCTGAAGCTGAAATTGCCGAGCTTGACAGCGAAGAAGACCGCCTGGCATTCCTGCAGGATATGGGCCTAGAAGAACCCGGAGTGGATAAACTTATCCGCGCCGCCTACGATTTACTCGAACTGGAAACATTTTTCACAGCCGGTCCCAAAGAAGTAAGGGCATGGACGATACGAAAAGGCACACTCGCTCCACAGGCTGCCGGTGTGATCCACAGCGATCTTGAACGTGGATTTATACGCGCCGAAGTAATGAAATACAATGATTTTATTAAGCTTGGTTCAGAACATGCCTGCCGTGAAGCCGGGAAATTTGCCATTGAAGGAAAAAACTATATGGTCCAGGATGGCGATATTTTGCATATACGTTTTAATGTGTAAAGGTGGAGAGCAGGGGGGAATTATTCGCAGCGGCGAACTTTTTCTGACATATTAGGCCTGCCAAGTGCAGCAGCTTTTAGAAAATCTTCACAGGCTCCGGCTTCATCATACCAGAGTTGTTTTATCCTTCCTCTGAAGTCATAAGGCTCGGCATAAGTGGGATCAATTTCAATAGCTTTTGTGTAATCCTCGTGGGCACCGTTTAAGTCGCCCAAATCGAATTTTGCACTGCCACGGTAACTGTATGCTACCGCGAATTCAGGCATCAGCATAATGGCCTTACTAAACAATTTGATCGCTTCTTCATGCTGGCTTTGAGCAACTTTCTCTGAGCCTTCACGCAACAGTTCCTGAGCTTTTTGCTCACGTGGCATGCAAGAACCAAGATAAATGATCAATAATGCAATAAGAGTAAGAATCTGGTACTTCATAGTTATGGCATATAATAATTAAAGATATAACGGATGGAACACAAATTTCTTGTTTGTGTTGAATTCCAGCGCAGGAAATGGAATCTTAATAAACCCTAACGCTTTCAGAACCAAACCAAGTGATTGGGTACGGGTTTTAATCTTTGAAAAATCAATATCAAGCGAAAATAAAAATTGCCTGTCGCGCGAAAAGTATGGGATAAATTTTCCATTATGATAACCGTACATATTTTCCGAACCGCCGGTCATTCCAGTTGCGCTATAACCCAGCGCGATATTAAGCCACGCTGGAAAACGGTTCAGGCCAAAAGAACCGGGATTAGCGGACAACCAATAAGTGATTCCGTTATAATCCTTGAGCATCCTTTCCAGGTGGTTCGAACCGAGAACTTCCGGGCGATAGTTTGCAAATTTGGTTGGATGATATGAGTACTTGAGCAGTACCCTTTGCTCGTCCCAGGACAATTGCTGAGAAATAAATATGGCTGAACCCAGCGTATTTGCAGTCAGATCGCTTAAAGAGAAGCCCCAGCCCGATGAGAATCCATCCAGGATTTCGATCGCCGAAAGGTAAACCGAACCAAATGACCCACCATACCAAATAGCCTTTTTTCTCTCAACCCCAGCCCAACGTAGTGATTCATAACCGAGCATACCAATATAATAAGACGCAACCATGTGGCCACCTTTATCCATTTGCATCCACTCCGAGAAATCGTTGTAAAAATGAAATGATGTTTGTGGATGGTTTTTATACCAGGCAAAGTAAAGCGCACTCATTGAACCCAGGTAGGCAACAGAGCCTGTTGCAATTACACCTGTCAGGCGTTTTTTATTGATCGTATTGGTATCCGCCACTGAAAGTCTGGCGTTAAGATTCTCACCTGCATGAACACCTTGTGGATAAAGAAACATCAACAGCAGCAGATAAAAAGCTGTGCTTCGCCAAGTCGGTAACTCAATCAATCGAGAAATCATCATCCGCCAAACTTAGCCAAAATCTGTTTTACTTGTTCGAGTTTATTTTCTAGAATATCCGCACTTTCGGCTTCGGCCAGAAACCTAAGATATGGCTCAGTATTGGAAGGCCTCACATTAAACCACCAATCCTTAAACTCAACGCGATAACCATCAAAATCGAGGAAAGCAATGGGCTTCTCATTTAAAGTGAAATGGGCTTTCAGCGCCTCCATAGCTTCAGCCTTGCGTTCAATCTTGAAATTCATCTCACCCGAATTGGCCCAGCTTCCATTAACCGTATCCACCCATTGTGAAACGCTGATGCCGTTGGCGTGTTTGTGAGCGAGTTCATCCAACATCAGCATTACAGCTAGAAAAGCGGAATCACTAAAATAGAAATCCTTAAAGTAATAATGCCCGGCAAGTTCCCCGCCAAAAACCGCATCAAGTTCCCGAAGTTTAAGCGCGGCAAATGCACGGCCTACTTTCCATAAATGTGTTCTGAACCCAAGTTTTTCAAGATATTGTGCGACCCGCTTAGAAGAGCGGATATCCATCACAACATCGACAGTCCGGCCCTTGTTGTTAAAATAATCGCCCAGCAACGCGATCATGATATCCGGCCTGATGAACCTGCCCTTATCATCAACAAACATCACACGGTCAGCATCCCCATCGAAGATGATGCCCAGATCGCAGTTTTTCTGCAGCACAAGTTTTTTCAGATCCGCGACATTTTCTTCTTCCAGCGGATTGGGTTCGTGATTCGGAAAGCTGCCATCGGGTTCATCATAAATATAAAATGGCTGATCGCCTAGCAATTCCTTTACGAACAATGAAGCCATTCCATTGGAGCAATCAACAGCAATCTTCATTTCATTGATCTCGGGCTTAACGCTTTTAATAAAGTGCAGGTATTCTTCAAGAAACACGAAAGGATGAATGTTGCCTTTTTTCTCATTTACAACAACCTGTTCCGTTTCTGCCATTTCTCTGAGTTGGTTCAAACCGGTATCAAAACCAACTGGTAACGCTTCAGTGCGGGAAACCTTCAGTCCATTATATTCTTTCGGGTTGTGCGAAGCCGTAATCTGCACCGAAGCGTTAAATCCATATTTAGCGGTGGCCCAGTAAACCATGGGTGTTGTGGTAAGGCCCATATCATAAGCATCCGCACCGGCATCGGTGATGCCATTGGTAAGCGCTTGGAAAATGACATCGGATGAACTCCTGATGTCGCGGCCAACAAGTACTTTATTGCTTTTCAACAGTTTCGGAAGGAAGAATCCAATTTTGTAAACATCATCCAGATTGAAATCCCTTCCAAATACTCCGCGGATATCGTAGGCTTTAAATGCTTTCTTCATGCTTTGATCTATGATGGATTTATATTCTCTTTCAAACTGATTTCTATTCCTAAACTTCCTGATCTAACGTATATTCCTCTCATTCAGCGCCCGATGATACTTCCTTGCATTAACAAGGTGTTGCTGATAGGTTCGGGCAAAGCTATGATATCCAGAGAAATCATCACGCGCGGCAAAATACAGATAGTCATGGGTCTCGTAATTCAGCACTGCATCAATGGAAGATATTGACGGATATGAAATTGGCCCGGGTGGCAATCCTGCATACCGGTAAGTGTTGTAAGGGGAATCAATTTGTTTGTGCCGGTTTAGCACACGGCGCATTGTAAAATCACCATGTGCGAACACCAAAGTGGGATCTGCCTGAAGACGCATTCCAATCCGAAGACGGTTCATGTACACGCCTGCAATCTTGGTCTTTTCATCATGCATACGGGTTTCCATTTCAATGATTGACGCGAGGGTAACGGCAGCCGCTTTCGAAAAATTTATAGCTTTTAACCTTTCCAGCCGATGGCTGTTCCAGAATGCTTCGTATTCCTTATGCATGCGTTCCATAAAGCCTTCAGCAGTGGTGTTCCAGAAGAATTCATATGTGTTTGGAATGAACATCATGGCAAGTTGATGCTCAGGAATTCCATATTTCTCATGGTTTGAGCTATTCAGGAAAGCGCTTACAAGTGAAACGGAATCTGCTTCAAGCTGTTTGGCAATGCGACCAGCCAGTTGTTGCGGGGTGCGTATATTGTTAAAGACAACATTTACAGGGTCTTGATTCCCTGAGCGTAATAATGCCACTAAATCTTTATTACTCATACCATGAGTTACTTTATAACGCCCGGGCCGTATGCGTTGATTGTATTTTTTAAAGTCAGCCAGTTTCTTGAAAGCTTTCGGATGCCGCAAAAGTTTTTCTTCTTCAAGCATTTGCATTGTCTCATTGAAATTCCAACCCGTTCTGATATAAATATGTACAAATTCACCTTCAGGAATAAGCATGGCAGGCGCTAAAAACAGTTTGTATCCGACAATTATGATCGAAATGCCTGTGATAATCAGCGCGAGTATTATGATCAGTGTAATCTTTAATCTTTTTGTGATAAGCATAAAAGCCTTAGCTATTTAGTTGGGTCAATACCATGAAGGATCACAGGGTTAAAAAGCTGTAAGAAATATTCATCCTTCCACTTTTGCCGGTCTCTTACCCAAAGTTCCCTCGTGCCGGTTATCTTAAACCCGTGTTTTTTGAAAAGTTCAATACTTGCCGCATTGTCAGTGCATATGCCGCAAAAGAGTTGATGAAGGTGTAATGTATTGAAGCCAAAATCTATCAACATGCCAAGGGCTTCAGAAGCAATTCCCTTTTTCTGCCATGCTTTTGCGATCAGAATTCCAACCCCGGCTCTCATATTCACAGGATCAAATTCGAACAGATCAATTGTGCCAACCGTGTGTAATGTCTGATCTGTGGTTGCATCAATCATCAATCGCAATTGTTTGGTTGAATAAATATCCAGGTGGGCATTCATGATGTATTGCTCCAGAATAAACCGCGAAAATGGCGCAACAGTATTGCTCAAATGCCACCATTCGGGATTGTTTTCCAGCTCATAAAGCAATTCAAGGTCGGTGGGCTCAACAGCCCTCAGACTAACTTTGTCTCCAATCATTTTATAAAATAATTTCTCCTTCGAACACAAACTGCGCAGGCCCTTTCAAGATAATATCACTAAAAACAAGATTCTTATAATTAGCATAAACCTGTAAAATTCCACCCCTGGTCTGAATCTCCCATTCATTAATTTCAGAACCTAAAGAAAGCATTCCGGCTATTGCTGTTGCAGTAACCCCGGTTCCACAAGATAATGTCTCATCTTCAACACCTCTTTCGTAAGTCCTTACCTTGATTTTACCAGCTATTATCCGTGCAAAATTCACATTAACCCCATTGGGCATAAAGCGTTTGTCGAACCGCAAAATCCTGCCTTCATTTACTACATCAATCAGTTCCGGATCATCCACGGGTTTAACAAAATGTGGAACGCCTGTGTTAACAAAATAACCATCTTCGAACTTTTTGTAAGTATGAACATTCGTCATGCTCAATTCAACATTGTATAGGCCTTCACCAGTTTCCTCTACTTTGGCTGAATGATCACCATCGTTTGCTCGAACGATAATTTCTTTATCGGTTATACCATTTCTAAAAGCCCAGGCCGCAACACATCGCCCTCCGTTTCCGCACATGCCCGCTTCAATTCCGTCTGCATTGTAATAATGCATAAGAACTTCGCTCTTGTCAGAAGGTTCGATAATAATCAACCCATCAGCGCCTATTCCAAAGTGGCGATCGCAAAGTCTTGCAATCGTTTCGGGTACAAGGCCAATCAATCCATCACGGTTATCGAGGATAATAAAGTCATTTCCTGTTCCGTGATATTTACTGAATAGAATTTTCATAAGCAGCTTTTTATCTGACAAGCAGTCGGATTTTGAACAAAATTAAGCAATTCGGAAGGAGTAATTGTCAGCTAAACTACGATTAACTTTTTTTAACAGTGGAAACTATACTTGCGGTCATGCCTTAGCGTTCGTATTCCCAGCATATTAGCTGCTGACATAAGAATACAAACGCAAATGCAGGAATGATTTTTGCTATGTACGTACGAACCAAAACAAGTTCTGTATTTGCTTTAAACTACTGAAATACCATAGAAACAAAACTGCTGAATAAATTGTTGAAAATAAAAATTGAGAAGCCATGAAGAAGATTGTAAGTTATTTATTGATTGGAATTACCGGAGGACTTATTGGTGCTTCGGTTTTCTTTATTGCAGGCAACAATCAAAAGCCAACCGAAATTCCACAAACAAGGATTGAAGAACAGGCATCAGCACTTCCGGCGCATTATGCCAGCATGTCGTCTGCAAATTCAGCACAGCTCTTCCCCGATTTCACTGGGGCGGCTGAACTTACAGTCAATGCAGTGGTACATATACGAACCGAATACACGCGTAAAAGCTCTGTTTATGATCATTTCTTTTTCGATTTTCATGATTTCTTTGGTGACCGGCCGCAGCGCTCAAACCCACAATCCAGACCAATTGTTGCTTCCGGAAGTGGAGTAATCATTTCTGGTGACGGATTTATAGTTACAAACAACCATGTTGTGCAGGAAGCAGAACTTATTGAAGTCACCCTCAACGACAGATCTACTTTCGAGGCGCGGGTAATAGGTACTGACCCCACCACCGATCTTGCCGTTTTAAAAATCGAAGCAAAAAATTTACCCTACATTATATTTGGCAATTCTGACGAGGTTAAGATTGGAGAATGGGTGCTGGCAGTCGGCAATCCATTTAACCTTACATCAACCGTTACTGCTGGTATTGTAAGTGCAAAAGCACGTAATATCAATATCCTTGTAAATCCTGATGGCACAGCGATTGAGTCGTTCATACAAACGGATGCAGCTGTGAATCGTGGTAATTCCGGAGGGGCATTGGTAAACCTTCAAGGTGAGCTAATTGGCATAAATGCTGCAATAGCCAGCGGAACAGGATATTATACTGGTTATTCTTTTGCAATTCCGGTTAATATTGTTAAAAAGGTAGTTGATGATTTTCAGCGTTTTGGAACCATTCAGCGGGCTTTCATCGGTGTTTCCATCCGTGAGATTGACGGAAGGTTCGCACGCGAAGAAGGACTTTCAGAGGTTCGTGGTGTTTATGTAGCAGGGGTATCTGAAAATGGAGCAGCCAAAGCTGCCGGAATCAGAGAAGGAGACATAATACTTTCAGTAAATACAATGCATGTTAACAGCACCAGTGAATTGCTCGAAATTATCGGCGTGCATCGTCCGGGTGACGAAGTAGAACTTCTTGTGCGTCGAGGCGATAAAGACAAGGTTATGCCCGTTGTACTTCGCAACAGTGAAGGGCAAACTGCGGTGGTCCAGAAGCAAGAACGACAGGTATTGTCAATTCTTGGCGCTTCATTTGAACCGGTGTCTTCGGAATTAAAAGCGCAGCTTGGGATTACAAATGGTGTACAGGTCACTAAACTTGGCAAAGGCGTTTTGAACGATGCCGGTGTACGTGACGGTTTTATCATCACCAAAATTGATAATAATCTTGTAAACACAAACTCAGATGTTGAGAACCTTTTGAAAGAGAAGAAAGGCGGAGTTCTGGTGGAAGGAATTTACCCCAATCGCATGAAAGCCTATTATGGATTTGGTATGTAATTTGGTTTAGACCAAATAAATCATTTGATGCGGCGTTTGATTCACAATATAATCGGTCTTAAACATAAGCAATAAAAGTGGTTTGCGAAACATTATTAAAGAGTCAAACGTTTTAACTTATAACTAATTAAGAATACAATGAGGCAGTTAAAGATAACTAAATCCATCACTAACCGGGAAACAGCCTCGCTCGATAAATACTTACAGGAAATCGGTCGCGAAGAACTTATCAATGCTGAACAGGAAGTGCTACTCGCTCAACGTATTAAAATGGGCGATCAGATAGCTTTGGAGAAACTTGTCAAGGCCAATCTAAGGTTTGTGGTTTCGGTTGCAAAGCAATACCAAAACCAGGGGCTCAGCCTCCCTGATCTTATCAATGAAGGCAATTTGGGTTTGATCAAAGCAGCTCAACGTTTCGACGAGACCCGCGGGTTTAAATTCATCTCTTATGCAGTTTGGTGGATCAGGCAATCAATTTTGCAGGCGCTCGCCGAACAATCGAGGATTGTAAGGCTTCCGCTGAACCAGGTGGGTTCGCTAAGTAAAATTAAAAAAGAATCCAACCGGCTTGAGCAAAGGTTTGAACGACCACCTTCGGCTGAGGAAATTGCTGAGGCGCTTGAACTTCCGCAACAAAAAATTGATGCAGCGCTCAAGATCACAACGAGATATATTTCAATGGACGCCCCGCTTACCGAAGACGAGGACACAAAATATATTGATGTTTTTGTCAATGAAGATGCAGAAGGCACCGATGAAAACCTTATAAAAGAATCACTTCTAAAAGAGATTCAACGCTCACTTTCTACGCTTACCGAGAAGGAAAGGTCCGTACTATACTTGTACTACGGAATCGGTTTAAGTCACGGCCTTACCCTCGAAGAGATAGGGTTGAAATTTGACCTCACCCGTGAGAGAGTGCGGCAAATTAAAGAAAGAGCAATCAGGCGGCTAAAGCAAAGTTCGCGCAGCAAACTCCTCAAAAATTATCTAGGTTAATAGCTTTAAAATTTCAATAGAGACCGTTTCTTACCGAAACGGTTTTTTATTTTATCCAAACTTCAATTATCCAATAAGATTTTTGAAAAATAATTACGCGACCCTACCATCAAAAGGATAAATTTATATTTTTGACCATTGTTGCAAGCAAGGGCAAATTTGCTGTCAATATTATGAAGCCGACTAATTTTTACCTGTTATGAAAAAACCCCACGAAAACAACGATCACTATCAGTCAACCCTTACGAATTGGATTAATGATCAAAAAGCAGCCAACTCATTTATTGACGTAATTGGGAAGTTGTGGTACGATAAAGACATTGAACTCATTTTCCTTCGTCGCCAGTTGCTCGATCGCGGAGCCAATTCAATTCTTCATAAGCATTCATACGCAGAAAACATTATCAAGAAAGAGCTAACTATCCATGATTCACTGCTCATTGCCAGGGCCATGGTTGATTTGAACCTGGCCCCAGCAAGAATTGATATTGGCCGTTTGAACCGGGAATGGACCGAGGAAAAGGAAAAATTCAGCAGTGATATGAATGCCTTCCTGAACCATAAACTGTCGCATATTATAAATGTACCACCTCGAAGCAGCATAACCAAGGATGTGGTTTTATACGGTTTTGGAAGGATTGGTCGCTTATTGGCTCGAGAAATTGTTCAGAACTCAGGAAGAGGCAGTCAATTAAGGCTAAGGGCTATTGTTACTCGGGGTAATTCACCCGAAGAAATTCGCAAACGCGCGTCCTTGCTTCGTAAGGATTCAGTTCATGGAGTATTTTATGGAATAGCAGTTGAAGACATTGATGATCATTCGCTTCATATCAATGGTCATGTAGTGAAGATGTTATCGGCATCGCATCCCGACGAACTTAATTATGAAGAACATGGGATCAAAGATGCTCTGATCATTGACAATACAGGTATTTTCCGCGACAGGGCCAATCTGAGCCGTCATTTAAAATGTCCGGGAGCTGATATGGTTTTGCTCACCGCACCAGGCAAAGGTGATATTCCAAATATCGTTTATGGTGTGAACCAGGAAACCTGTAAGCTTGGCGATGATGGGGAGAAAATATTCTCAGCAGCCTCATGTACAACAAATGCTGTTGTGCCTGTTCTCAGTGTGATCGAAAAGGAACTTGGGATCATCAAGGGTCATATTGAAACAGTACATTCCTATACCAATGACCAGAACCTTCTTGACAATTTTCATAAAAAGACAAGGCGTGGCCGCTCAGCGCCTCTTAATATGGTTATCACGGAAACCGGTGCTGCATCTGCTGCCGTGAAAGCAATCCCCAGCCTGGCCAACAAGCTTACGGCCAATGCTGTCAGGGTTCCTACCCCAAACATTTCCCTGGCTATTCTGATGCTTGAAGTTGGCAAAGAAACCAGTGTTGAAGCAGTGAATGAGATCATGCGCGTTGCCTCATTAAGAGGCCCGCTCATTGAACAAATCAGGTATTCAACTTCCAATGAACTTGTATCAACCGACTGCATTGGCGATTCTTGCGCCTGTATTTACGACAGTCCGGCAACTCAGGTTTCAAAAGACAAAAAAAGCATTGTTCTTTATGCCTGGTACGATAATGAGTACGGCTATACGTGCCAGGTAACGCGACTGGCCAAGCATATATCGCAGGTAAAGAGTTACAGATATTATTAGTAATAAACAAGTTAGAAGGCAAGGCAGGATAAGTTTCCTGCCTTTTTCACTTATCGTAAAAAATATTTTCAACAAAACTGTTACCTTTTACCGTTTTTAGGATTAACAATCAGGAAAGGAGTATTTATTTCCAAATAACAATAACCTGCATTTCGCTATGTACCAAATTGACACTATGAAAATTCTCGTGGCTGAGGACAACCCGATCAATCAACAAATCATGGAAGTCATGATCCGCCTAAAGCAATGGGAATGCACAATTGTAAGCAATGGTAAAGAGGCTGTTGAGGCGTCGCGCAACGAAAAATACGATTTGATTTTTATGGATCTCAATATGCCCGTACTTGATGGTATTGAAGCAACCAAGGAGATCAGGAGCTACGACAAATCCACACCTATCATCGCAATTACAGCATACACTGACAGTTGTTTTCGTGAAAAAACAGAGGAAGTAGGAATGAATGATTTTATTCCAAAACCCTTTACCAGGAAAGATATTTATGATGCTGTATCGCGCTCATGCGTGAAAACAGCCTGAACACAACAACTGATCGCAAAAAGTTGGATCAACAAATCTGATAGTGTTGATCGCATTTATTGTCAGCATATTACAACCCGGTTTTAACCGGGTTTTTAATTTTTAATCAACATTTTTTCATGCTTTTTACCGTAAGAACCTTTAATAGTTATTACTTTGCAACTTCTTAAAAAGTCTGGCCAAAAATATGAATCAAGCCAAATATATCTTTGTGACTGGTGGAGTCACCTCATCTCTGGGTAAGGGGATAATATCTGCCTCTCTTGCAAAACTTCTTCAATCAAGGGGCTTCAGTGTTACGATCCAAAAACTTGATCCGTACATTAATGTTGACCCGGGGACTCTTAATCCTTACGAACATGGTGAATGCTATGTTACTGATGATGGAGCCGAAACCGATCTTGACCTGGGCCACTATGAAAGGTTCCTGAATGTTCCTACTTCTCAGGCAAATAATGTTACTACCGGAAGCATCTACCAATCAGTAATCCGTAAGGAAAGGCGCGGAGACTACCTGGGAGAAACTGTTCAGGTAATCCCACACATCACTGACGAAATACAGGCCCGGGTAAAATTACTTGGTAATACCGGTGACTTCGATTTTGTGATAACCGAAATTGGTGGTACCGTTGGTGACATTGAATCATTGCCCTATATCGAAGCAGTGAGACAAATGCGTTGGGAACTAGGCAACAGTTGCCTGGTAATCCACCTCACCCTTGTTCCATATCTGGCAACCACAGGCGAGCTTAAAACAAAACCCACCCAACATTCCGTAAAAACCCTCCTCGAATCTGGAGTACAGCCCGATATTATTGTCTGCCGAACTGAACACCCCCTGAACCAGGCTATAAAAAATAAAATCGCGCTCTTCTGCAACGTCCTTCCAAATGCCGTAATTGAAGCCATTGATGCAAGCACCATTTATGATGTACCACTACTTATGCGCGAGGAGAAACTCGATCAGGTGGTGTTGCAAAAAATGATGATGCCAGCCGGAAATCCTTCGCAACTGAATGAATGGGAAGAGTTTATCTATAAGCTTAAGAATCCTGAGCGCACAATCAGTGTTGGGTTGATAGGCAAGTATGTTGAACTAAAGGATTCCTATAAAAGCATCATTGAATCTTTTATTCATGCCGGAGCTGCTATCCGAACCAAGGTTGAGCTTAAGATGATCCATGCCGAGACATTGAATGAAAGTGAGATTGATGAAACTTTAAAGGGATTGAGCGGAATACTCGTGGCACCCGGGTTTGGCGAGCGTGGCTTTGAAGGCAAAATAAAGGCGATTGGGTTCGCACGTGAAAACAATATTCCATTTTTAGGAATTTGTCTTGGAATGCAATGTGCCGTTGTGGAGTTCGCAAGAAACGTACTCGGTTTAGAAGAAGCAAATTCTACTGAGATGAATCCACAGACTGCTTTTCCTGTAATTGACCTGATGAAGGAACAAAAAGGTATTTGCTCAAAAGGCGGAACGATGAGGTTGGGCGCTTACCCCTGCAAACTTGTTGATGGTTCGAAAGTGAAAACCATCTATAAAAATGATATGATTTCGGAGCGACATCGTCATCGTTTCGAGTTCAACAATAAGTACCTCGCTGATTTTGAAAAAGCTGGTATGGTTGCCAGTGGCATCAATCCCAAGGATAACCTCGTTGAAATTATGGAACTCAAAAACCATCCATGGTTCATTGGTATTCAGTTTCACCCTGAATACAAAAGCACAGTAGCGCGGCCTCATCCTTTGTTTGTCAGCTTTGTTCAGGCTTGCTTAAATTACTCTGGCAAGCTCGTGTAATCCATTCCATGAATTTTCTGATTGAACTAGTTTTGATTGTGTTCAGGCAAAACTTCTATCTTTGCGGCTCAAAACCTATTTCCATTCCTTGTAAACTACCTTAAATGAACAAAGAGAATATTATCGGGCTTGTGCTTATTTTCGGCATGCTCATCGCTTACAGTATCTGGATGACGCCATCCAAAGAAGAACTTGCAGAGAAACAGCGCGTTATGGATTCCATTGCCGTCGTACGCCAGCAACAAGAGGAAGCCAGCGCAATTAAAGCTGAAAGAATTATCCCGGAAGAACTTGTTGTAACCACACCAGTTGAAACCGAAGAAAACGCTACAGCAATTAAAGCAGGATTACTCGACCGCTATGGTAGTTTCGCCGTTTCCGCTACCGGAACTGAGGAAATCTTCCACATAGAAAGCGACTTGCTCCGACTCGGTATTTCATCCAAAGGTGGGCGCATTGTCTCAGCCCAACTTCGTGAATTTCGCACCCACGACACCTTGCCATTGGAACTCTTGCACCCTGATTCGTCTGCCTTTGGCCTGGTGTTCTTTTCCAATAATCGTATTATAAAAACGGAATCATTGTATTTCAAACCATTTTGGTATGATGACCAATCCGAGGGCGATAGTTTGATATCTGTAACCGGTGACAATGAAATTCAGTTTGGAATGCGTGCCTATGCCGGCAATGATACAACTCAATCGGCATCAGAAAGTTTTATTGAATTCAAATATACCCTCAAAGGCAATGATTACATGACCGGCCTTAATCTGAATTTTGTCGGCATGAACAATATCATCGATGATAATACGAACTTCCTCGAACTTGAATGGAAAAACCAGCTGCAGCGTCAGGAAAAGGATTTGAAAAACGAACGCAATGTCAGTACAATACATTACCGTTACATCAGTGAGGACATGGGCGAATTGTCCGAAACCAAAGATGACAGCGAATCGCTTAAAACCAGGGTCAAATGGATAGCGTTCAAACAACAGTTTTTTAATACTACCCTCATTGCCAACGAGAGCTTCATCAGCGCTGAAGTAAACTCATTCGTGGATGAAAATTCAATTGATGACCGCTACCTTCAATCCATGGAGGCTGATATCAGCATTCCCTACCAGGCGGGTGCTCAATATTCAGTTCCGCTAAGTATTTACCTGGGACCGAACAAGTACAGTATCCTCCGCAAATATGATTTACGTCTCGAGCGTCAAATTTCGCTTGGATGGAGTTTTTTCCTCATGCAGTGGCTGAACCGCTTCGCAGTGATTCCTGTTTTCAACTTTCTTGAAAGTTTTAATCTGAATTACGGAATCATCATACTCATTCTTACCATCCTCCTGAAAACCGTTTTATTTCCGCTCACCTACAAAACTTATGTTTCTCAGGCAAGAATGCGGGTGCTAAAACCAGAAGTCGAGGAAATGAATAAGAAATTCCCAAAAAAAGAAGATGCCATGAAGAAGCAGCAAGCTTTGATGGCATTGTATAAAAAGGCTGGTGTGAACCCAATGTCGGGCTGTGTGCCGATGCTTATTCAGTTTCCAATTCTCATTGCCCTTTTCAGGTTTTTCCCTTCCTCTATAGAACTCAGACAGCAACCTTTCCTCTGGGCACATGACCTTTCAACCTACGATTCAGTGCTGGATTTGCCATTTACAATACCCTTTTACGGCGATCATGTAAGCTTGTTTACTTTACTCATGGCAATTTCAACCGTAGCTTACACTTATGTGAACAGCAAAATGATGGATACAGGTGCATCACAAATGCCCGGTATGAAAATGATGATGTACCTGATGCCGGTAATGTTCCTCGGTTTCTTTAACAACTATTCTGCAGGGTTGAGTTATTATTACATGTTAACCAACCTTATCACATTTGCACAGATGTTCCTGATCCGTCGCGTAATTGACGAAGATAAAATCCATAAAAAGATTATGGAAAATAAGAAGAAGCCGGTAAAGACTTCGGGATTTCAGAAGCGGTTGGAAGAGATGGCGCGCAAGAGAGGTTATAGCCCCGGAAAACGTTGATTTCTTCCTACCTAACCTGTCAATTTTATTGTTTGCGAGGTTTAAAAGTATTTAATTTTATTTCTACCTTTGCACCCATTTTTATGGAACGATGGCTCATCGCCGGATTTCCCTTAAAAATAGTATAATTAACATAGTATTAACCCGGCTGCGAAAGCATCCACAAAGCTCTATTCAATGACTGAAGAACAAAAAGTCAATGATGAATTGGAAAACGAATCATCAGAAGACACAAAGGTAACAGACGAAAACACTGTTGAACCACAGGATCACACAACAGAAGAACAACCCGCCATTGTTGCCGAAACCCCGGAAACATCCAACGAAGATGCAGAAACTGAAACTGAAAGCAACGCTTTAGAAACGGAAGAAGATGTAACTGCTGACCAAACTAATGACGAAGAAGTTTCTGATGAAGAGTCGGAAATGGAATCAGAAGAAACCTTAGAACCCGAAGCCGAAAAGCAAAAAGACGAAGAAGTAATTGCCGAAGCTGAGAAACAAGCCGAACAGGAAACTGAACAGGAAGGAAAACACGAAGTTGAAACTGAAGCCGAACCTGTTGCCGCAAAAAGTTCTGAACCCCCTGCATTCGACTGGGATATCACAAGTAAAAAGCACGAATCCTATTCAAAGACTGAACGCAACCGTTTAGAAGGCATCTATGATAAAACCCTCAGTTCAATTGTTGAACATGAAGTAATTGATGGGACTGTTGTAACTATAAGCAACCGCGAAGTTGTTGTAAATATTGGTTATAAGAGTGATGGCGTTATTCCGGTGAACGAAGTACGATATAATCCAGAACTTAAAATTGGCGACCAACTCGAAGTATATGTTGAAAGCCAGGAAGACACAACCGGCCAATTGATCCTCTCACATAAAAAAGCACGCATTCTCCGTTCATGGGAACGCGTTAATGCGGCTTACGAAAAAGACGAAATCATCAAAGGTTATGTAAAATGCCGCACCAAAGGTGGTTTGATTGTTGATGTTTTTGGCATCGAAGCTTTCCTTCCCGGTTCGCAAATTGATGTGAAGCCAATCCGCGATTACGATGTGTACGTTGACAAGGTGATGGAATTCAAGGTTGTGAAAATCAACCATGAATACAAGAATGTGGTGGTTTCGCACAAGGCCCTTATCGAAGATGAGCTCGAACAACAAAGAGTTGAAATTATTGCAAAACTCGAAAAAGGACAGGTTCTCGAAGGAATGGTCAAGAACATTACATCTTATGGTGTATTTGTTGACCTTGGTGGTGTTGATGGCCTTATTCATATCACTGACCTTTCATGGGGTCGCATCAATCATCCAAACGAAATCGTAGAGCTTGATCAAAAAATCAAAGTTGCGATCCTCGATTTCGATGAAAATAAAAAACGTATTGCACTTGGGCTCAAACAGCTTACACCACACCCATGGGATTCTTTGGATGCCGATCTCAAAGTTGGCGACACTGTGAAAGGCCGCGTTGTTGTGCTTGCTGATTACGGCGCTTTTGTTGAAATCACAGTTGGCGTTGAAGGTTTGATCCACGTTTCAGAAATGTCGTGGTCGCAGCATTTGCGTACAGCACAGGATTTCCTCAAAGTTGGTGACGAAGTAGAAGCCGTTATTCTCACCCTCGACCGCGATGATCGCAAAATGTCTTTGGGTATCAAACAACTTATTCCTGATCCATGGGAAAATATCCAGGCAAAATATCCGCTCAATTCAAAACACAAGGCAGTGGTTCGGAACTTTACCAACTTCGGCATTTTTGTTGAACTCGAAGAAGGCGTTGACGGTCTGATCCATATCAGTGATCTTTCGTGGTCGAAAAAGATCAAGCACCCGGCTGAGTTCACCAAAGTAGGTGAAGAGATGCAGGTGATTGTGCTTGATGTTGACGCTGAAAACCGCAGGCTCAGCCTCGGACACAAACAACTTGAAGAAAATCCCTGGGATGTTTTCGAAACCGTTTTCTCACCCGGTTCGGTTCACAAAGGAACTATCCTTAATACGGCTGACAAAGGCATGATAGTAACCTTGCCTTACGGTGTTGAAGGTTTCGCACCGATGCGTCATCTTGTTAAAGAAGATAATACGACCCCAAAAATTGACGAAACACTTGATTTCAAGGTCATAGAGTTTTCAAAAGAAAACAAGAAGATCATCATATCGCACAGTCGTGTTTATCAGGATGCAGTTGCTGCTGAACGTTCGAAAGAAAAGTCGCAGGCTGTTGGTGAAGAAGAATCCACACGCCGCACTGTTCGCCGCATGAATGAGAACATGGAAAAAACCACGCTTGGCGATATTGAAGCGCTGGCCAATCTGAGATCAGATATGGAAGAATCAGAAAAGGCAAGCAAGAAAGCAAAGGCAAAGGAAGCGGCAAAGAAAGATGAAGAAGACAACGTAGAATAAGATCTCTTTTGCGCTATATCGAAAAAACCGCTCCCAATTTGGGGGCGGTTTTTATTTTACAGAAAATGCTAAGAATGTCGGTATATTTGCAAAGCTTGAATTAACTTAGCAACACTATGAACTTCTCGGTAACCATTCTCGGTAGTAATTCAGCTACTCCCATGCCCGGCAGGCATCCAACTGCTCAGCTGATCAATCACCAGCACCGTTTGTTTCTGGCTGATTGCGGCGAAGGCACCCAGATGCAACTACGGAAATATAATATACGCTTCGGTAAGATCAATCATATCCTGATCAGTCATTTGCATGGCGATCATTTCTATGGACTTATTGGCCTTGTAATGACCTACCACCTTTTTGGCCGTGATCAACCCTTACACATTTACGGGCCAGAAGGGATTGAAGCTATCATCAACATTCAACTGCAGGCTTCAGAAACAAAATTGGTTTACCCTGTTCATTTTCATGTTGTGAACACTGAGAAAGCAGAACTGGTCTACGAAGACGAGCTCCTTGAAATCACAACCATTCCCATGAAGCATCGTATTCCAACCTGCGGTTACCTTTTCAGGGAGAAGCCCCGCGACAGGAAAATGAAACCCGGAATAGTCGGCAAACTCCAGATTCCGGTTGAGCAGATTCCGTTGATTAAAAAGGGAAAGGATTACACTGACGAGTCAGGCAAGTTTTTTTCGAACCAACAACTTACGCTTGATCCGCTGCCACCCCGCAGCTTCGCATTCTGTTCAGATACAATTTTTCAGGAATCGTTGGATGAGATAGTTAAGGATGTTGATCTTCTTTATCATGAAGCCTCATTTCTGCATGACCGGCTTGAGATGGCGCGCGACAAGTTCCATTCCACCGCCATTCAGGCAGCATCGCTCGCCATGAAAGCCAACGTTAAAACACTGGTAATCGGACATTATTCAGCACGCTACGACGACCTTCAACCTTTATTGAAAGAAGCAAGAAGTATTTTTAAAGACACCTATCTTGCTTCAGAAGGAGCGGTTTTTGTCGTATCAGAATGAAGGTTCTTAGAACCTTAGGCTTTCTCCAAACTTGTGGTTAGTCGTTTTTGTCATTCTTCTTCGCCGCGGCGGAGAAGAATCTAATCTACAGACAAGTATAGATCCTTCACTGCGTTCAGGATGACAAAATATCGCCTTTTGAGACTGCGTTTAACAATACCTCAATAGGATGCAAAGCGGTTTTTCCGGTTCCATCCTTGATCTGGTGACGGCAACTGGTGCCGGGTGCAGCAATGATCGTTTCGTTATCAGAGTTACGAACTTCAGGAAACAACACCAACTCCCCTATTTTCATTGAAAGATCATAATGCTCTTTTTCGTAGCCGAAAGAGCCCGCCATACCACAACATCCTGTTTTCATTTCCTCAACCTTGTATTTTGCCGGCAATGAAAGCATGGCTTTGGTGGGTCCGGTTGTAGAAAGCGCTTTCTGATGGCAATGGCCGTGCAGCTTTACATGTCTGGGTTCTGAAGTAAAAATGCTTGAATCTATCTTTCCTGCTTCCACTTCGCGCATAATAAACTCATCAAACATCAGGGCATTTTTTGCCAGCGCTTTGGCGCTTTCTTTCAATTCACCATTGAGCAAATCTCCATATTCGTCCCTGAAAGTCAGAATGGCTGATGGCTCAATACCGATCAAGGGGGTATTTTCACTGACTATATCTTTCAACATAGTCACATTGGCAATAGCCTTTTTCCGGGCGCTTCGCAGCAATCCTTTGCTTAAAAATGTGCGTCCACTTTCAACATGTTTTGGGATCACAACCTCATAGCCCAACAAACTTAAAAGGCGAATGGCTGCTTTTCCGGTTTCAATGTCGTTATAATTCGTGAATTCATCGGCAAACAAAAATACCTTACCAATTGGATTTTGAAGTTTGGGGGTGTTTCGTCTTGCCCATTGTTTTAAAGTGGTTTTGCCAAGCAATGGCATGCTGCGATCCGTTGCAAAACCAAGGAATTTCTTTAATAAACCGGAGGTAAATTTATTCTTCACAAAACCATTATACAAACCCGGTAAGATCATCGCCAGCTTGTTTAGCGAAGTAATATAAGCGATAGCGCGGGTTCGCAGGGGAATCCCATTGGCATCGTACCAATGTTGCAGGAATTCGGCTTTATATTTTGTAATATCAACACTTGACGGACATTCGGCTTTACAAGCTTTACAAGAAAGGCAAAGGTCCATGATGTCGTAAATTTCCTGGTGATCGTAAGGATTTGCTTTGTTTGATCGTGTTAGGAATTCACGAAGAATATTTGCTCTGGCACGGGTGGTCGTATACTCGTCTCGTGTGCCCATATAACTGGGACACATTGTTCCGCCAATCACTTCCGTTTTCCGGCAATCGCCTGAACCATTGCATTGCTCGGCAGCGCGCAGTATGCCCAGCGTATCCGAGAAATCAAAAATAGTTTCCGGTTCCCTGACTTCAGCGCCGGGTTCATAACGCAGTGAAGTGTTCATGGGCGGATTGTCGACAATCTTCTTTGGATTGAAAATATTGTGTGGATCCCACATTTCCTTGACGGATTGTACTAATTTGTAATTATGTTCACCAATCATCAAAGGAATAAACTCACCACGAAGCCGTCCATCGCCATGTTCGCCACTGAGCGAGCCTTTGAATTTCTTAACAAGTAATGCTGTTTCATAGGCAAGCTTGCGGAAAAGTTCCACATACTCCGGATCTTTCAGGTTCAAAACAGGTCGCAGATGTAGTTCGCCAGTGGCAATATGGGCGTAATACACACAATCAAGGTTAAATCGTTTGAGCAGTTCCTGGAATTCAGCAATGTACTCCGGCAGGAAGGCCGGGTTCACTGCGGTGTCTTCAATCACTGCAACAGGCTTTGCATCGCCTGGAATGTTGGAAAGCAATCCAAGCCCAGCTTTTCGTAAAGTCCAAACCTTTCCGATATCCTTGCCACGGATCACCGGAAAATGATAGCCATAGCCAAGTTCCCGCATGGCCTGTTCCATTTTTGTGATCCTATCCATCAAATCTTCCTGTGTGGCACAGGCAAACTCAATAATCAGGATAGCAGCAGGATTGCCCTGAATAAAAAAACGGTTCTTGCGCTGTTCGATGTTGTTGGCCGTTTGCTCAATAATAACCTTATCCATGAGTTCCACAGCAACGGGGCCATGCTTAAGCGCAACAAGATTGCCACGGAAAGCTTCTTCCAATGTTAAGCAATGCACGCAAACCAGCGCCTTTTCTTTTGGTGGCAGTGGAACCAGGTTAAGTTTGATTTCAGTAAAAAATGCCAGCGTTCCTTCTGAGCCGGCCAGCAAGCGGCTGAAATTGAAATCCGGGCCATTGGATGTGAATGGTTCGCAGTCCAATAGTAAGTCAATGGCGTAACCCGTGTTGCGGCGTTTGATAATTTTTTCAGGAAATCCTTTGAGGATCTGTTCCTGGTTCACATTAGCACTGAGCATTTCCCGAATTTGGCGATATAAGCTGTTTTCAAGATTTGAGCCTTCGCACTTTTCTTCAAACTCCGATTGGTTCAATGCACCAAATTCCACCTCGGTTCCATCATACAGCAGGGCTTTGACTGAAAGTGTATGATCGCGGGTGCTGCCATAAACCAGCGAATGAGCGCCACAGGAATTGTTTCCAAGCATTCCGCCAATCATGCAACGATTTGAAGTTGAGGTTTCCGGACCGAAAAACAATCCCAGCGGTTCAAGCAATTTATTCATTTCATCCAGGATCACACCTGGTTCAACCCTCACCCATTTTTCTTCCCTGTTAATCTCCAGCACTTTCGTCATGTGTTTGGAAATATCGACAACAATGCCCTCCCCTACCACCTGACCGGCCAAAGATGTTCCGGCAGTACGTGGAATCAATGAGGTATTAAACTTTCGTGCAAAATGAATGAGTGTACGGATATCTTCTTTGTCCTTGGGGCGTGCAACCGCAAGAGGAACCTCACGGTAAACCGAGGCATCGGTTGCATAAAGGAGTCGGGAAGGATAATCAGTAAATAAATCGCCCTTGAGTTTGCTAGCGAGTTCGGTGAGTTTGTTATGCGGAACCTTCATCGGATATTCTGATTCATTGAAGCCTCAAAGTTAGGGATAATGTAGATGCGGGAAATATTCAAAATTCCATATTCGAGATTCAAGATTGGCTCCGTAAGAGCCGGATGTTGGTAGCATTAAAGAGTTCAAGGTTCAAGGCAGGCTCCGTAGAAGCCAGATGTTGATAGAAAAAAATCGGAAAAATCAAAAACGCTCCGTAGGAGCATGATTGTATTGATTTGGCCTGGCAGACGCGCTGCATTGCACGCAGAGACGCAATGCATTACGCCTCTGCGTTTTGCAATAATTATTTTTTATAAAAATCGGTGCTTTCAAAAATCTTATCGGCCGATTTGGCGATGAACCCGGAATACAACCTGCCATCGGTATCGGGATATCGGCGGGCGAATTCATAATAACATGATGGGATCTCATACCTGCCTTCCACAAAATCAACTGGTAAAAATCCGGCTTTGGTGCTGCTTTGTTCGAGTAATTCGGCGGGCGTACCCTTTATCTCACCGCCTGAATCGTTGAGCAGAAAACCGCTATCTTTCAGGAACTGATTGACTTTTTCAATCGTGTTGTATTTCTTCAGGCCGTTGATGCTAACAGTGAAATGGTTCGCACGGAAGCCATACACATACACCCAGGCTGCGTATTCCGATTCTTCACGCAGTTTCTCGTAAACCTCGTAGGAAGGCTGTCCCCAGACATTTTCGGCAAAAACCAACTCATCCGATTTGGATAATTCAGGCGTGACTTTCGACAGAATTTCTTTAACTGTATTTTGCAGGAAAGGTGAAAAATCGCTTGTAATCAGCTCGCTGATAAACACCCGTGGTGCATTGCGGAAGGTCTTGTGTTCGTAATGTTTCGCGTTCAGACGCTTTTGCTCAAATTTATAAGATTGGCGGTATTCGTAACCAGCTTCAATAAACGGACGGGCAAAAACATCAATGTTTACTTTGGGATCGTCAAAAGTGCGAAAGGCAATATGGTCGTTCAGCACTTCTTCGCCTCCGGAAACAAACAGGTCATAAACTTTTTTTGCTTCGGGGTTTTGGGCGGTATAATCGCTCCAAAGCCGGTCGAAAATTTTCTGAGCTTCTTTCATGGGGATTGTTACTAAATTTTTGCTTCAATAACAGCGCCCCATGCTAAATGTTCACTGGTAACGCTAATGACTCGAGGTGTTAAAACAGCGCCGGAATCAATTCTTCGATTGAAATGTTTTTAAAGTACTTTCCGATCTCAAATTTAGCAAGCGCCTGAAGTACTTCATCTTCCCGATGAGGGATGCCTGTGAGCGCCTGTTCAAGTTCCTGTATGCTTGCATGGCTGAAAAAGTCGCCGTAAATGGCAGCTTGTTTTATGATCCCATTCTGTACATCGAAGTTAAACTCCACTTTTCCGCCAGGGGTTCGGATTGATCTTTTAAAATTATATTGCGGGGAGTATCCAAAATTCCAATTCCAGGTTGCATATTTGGTTCGAACCAATTCAAGGATGCCTTTGCGATCCTTATCAGAAAACTCATACAAACGCGCTTCCGGATATATGCCGGTAACGTGCTTCATTACGAGGTAGATAAAATCCTGAATGGGTAGTGGTTCGCGCAAATGCTCACTTATGTTTGTAACCCGGCTGCGAACCGATTTGATGGCTTTATCGTGAAACTTATCAGGATCAACGTTCAAAGCACTGGTGAGATCGGCAATTTTGGCGTCGTACAATAATGTGCCGTGATGAAGTACGCGGTTCTTAAAAACATGCTCGGCATTGCCGGAAAACTTTTTCCCATCAATGGTTAAATCGTTGCGGCCTTCGAACTTCGCTTCAATTCCGAGTGCAGCCAACACATCCAGAATGGGCTGGGTAAATTTTCGGAAATCAACCAGTTGACCGGGTTCACCATTCATGACGAAACTGAAGTTGATGTTTCCCAGATCATGGAAAACAGTTCCCCCGCCACTGATGCGTCTTACCACTTTCACCCGGTTCTTAGTAATGTAATCGTAATTAATTTCGGCCAGGGTGTTCTGGTGTTTGCCAACGATGACTGAAGGCGCGTTTTGCCACAGCATGAAACAATCCTGGGTAAATTCGCGAAGAACGTATTCCTCGGCAGCGATGTTAAAATAAGGATTGGTCTCGGTTCTTAGTATACAAAGCATAAAGGCTATTTTTGGAAAAATGCAAAAATAGCCTTTCACTTTATTTAAACGACATAGTCTTAAAGAATTCCCATTTTACTTTCACGTTCTGCGGCCTGCTTCAGCCATTCAGGAAGTGTATTTTGCAAAAAGTCGTTTTTCTGGTTACGAATTTCTTCCATTGGTAAACCAACAAATTGCTGTGCTTTTTCCTTTGTACTGATATCAGGCAGTTGCACAGGCACTTCAACGCCGCGCTTTACAAGAATTTCCGTCAGAAGGATTCGGGCTTCATTTGATTTCTGAATAGAAGTTCCAAGTACCCTCAGGCATTCTGCAGGTGAGTGAAAACCCATTGCATTGGAAGCCGCTACCCAATCCCAGCGCCATTGCGCATGACGGATTAAAGTGAGCACGGGAGCCATTTCCTGTTCAGTAGCGCCATTATCCCATGCAATTTTTGCCTCTATGTGAACCCTTGCAAGGTTTTTTTCTGTGATCCTGCGTAGTTCAGAAACCTTGGCCTGGCGATCATAAACGTTTTCAAGCAGCTTGGCTTCACTTTCCCGATGGCACACCTGGCAGGAGCCTGAAATATTATTTAGCGGACTTCCTATGTGATGGTCAGTAAATTTCAAACCACCTTCGCGTTTATAGGGCATATGGCAATCGGCACATGAAACGCCACGATCGGCATGCACTCCGGTCATGTATAATTCATAATCCGGATGCTGTGCTTTGAGCATGGGAGCGCGGCTGAGGGCGTGAGTCCAGTCAGTAAAATCATAGGAATCATAGTAGCTTTCCATGTCTTCGGCACTAAAACCATTATCCCAGGGAAATGTTAAGTATTTTCCTTCGCCCTTAAAATAATACTCAACATGGCATTGTGCACAAACAAGGGATCGCATTTCCTGATGGGTTGCCTCTTCAATATTTTTACCCTGGCGTTCAAATGCTTCAGCCAAGGCCGGACGGGTAATACGCAGGTTCATTGTTTTGGGATCGTGACAATCCTGGCAACCAATATGATTAACAATTTCAGAACCCATTTCAGCCCAGGTTGATTTATAAAATTCAGCTACGCCGATCTCGTTCATCATGCGCGGCACATCCGTGCTCTTACAGGTCCAGCAGGTAGCCGGCTGTGGCTGAACGGTTCGTAAGGTTTTCTGAATGTTCGTTACAGCATAATAGTGGCCACGTCCCTGATCGTAATCCCGTGCAAATGCATAGCCCGCCCACATAACAACCAGCTCAGGATATTTTTCGAGGTAATCTATTTTGGCAGAACCGCCATGCTTACTTCTGAAACTGGTATCGGCAGTTTTCACATAGGATTGGTATTGGCGTGGAAAGTTCTGACCCCAGACTTCGTTTCTGGGTTCCCATTCAGGAATTTCACTTGTCATCTGGAAGTACAACTGTGATTCACTGCGGCGCTCCACGATGGAGGAAGCTAAAAGTCCGAGCAGGAAAACAACCACGATGGTTGCCACAAAAATCACCCAGTTGAGCCAGGGTTTTTTCGCTGATAATTCTTTGATGCTTGCCATGGTTGAAGGATTTTATTGTTGGTGTTTACTTGTTGCGGGTTGCGGTTTCTTGTTCAAAGTTTAAAGTTCAAGGTTCAAGGTTTTGCCTACTGCTTTCTGCTGCTGCTTTTCGTTCCGGGTTCCAGGTTCCGGGTTACTGAAACTAACCTTGACGAAGTGCCGTTCATTCTGTTCTTTTCAGGTATTTTTCAAGCCAATCGGGGAAAACTGAAGGCAGTCGTGGGACCAATGCATGAGGCGCTGCTGCGAGGCTTTTTACTGTTCCGTGCGGCACTTCGCGGTGGCAATCCCAGCAAACTTTTCCTTCGCCCTTTCTTGCCGAACGGCCTGTTACTTCAACTAATTGGGTCATTTCAACCAGATCCTGATGACAACGGATGCAGTTTTCCTGAACCACGTTTTTTCCGGCATTCTTGATCTGGATCACATGCGGTTCCAGACGGGCGGTAAAGATTGTCGCATGCCTTGCGCCATCGCTGGCTTTAAAATAATAGGTTCTGAAAATATTGTCGTGCGGAACGTGGCAATCGCTACAAGTGGCCGCCTCACGATGGCTGCTATGCGACCACGAAGCATATTGCGGATACATAACATGGCAATTGATGCAGGTTTCGGGTTTGTTCGACAAATACGAAGGCGCTCGTGAAACATGCACAGCCAAAAATGCAATCCCGAAAAATATTCCAAGTGCAATGATAACCGGGATTCGCCAGGCCGGTGGTGGTGATAATTTCCTCAGTATCATAGGCCGGTGCTATTAATTAAACTTATACCAGTAATCGGGTACTTATATTCTTTTACATTGATTGACAAAATTAATCAAGATTTAATTGCTGTGCAATATAAAATGGCTTCAGGATAAAAATTAATAGACAATCAAATTACAGAACTTTCCCTAATATGTTAGTAAAACGAAATTTAAACCTAACAAAATTATCAATAGTAAAAGCAGACAGCCTGGCATCTTGCAGGATACCAGGCTGACAACAAAATAGAAGGATTTTTTATTTGTTATTTCAGTTTTAGGTTCACATCACCATTGCGGGTTGTGATGGTAACCTTTCGGCTTGATTTGCCTTGCTTGCCAACAGTGCCTTTGTAGGTTTTGCCGGTAAAAGAAACTTCCTCCACAACAACATCAGAACTGCGCGGAAATGAAACTTCCCCAAAACTACTTTCAGCATCAAGCATAAAGCTGATTTCAGGATCGAACCGAAGATCAACATTGCCAAAGCTGTTATTGACAACTACATAGCTGAACTTCGGGCCTATTTCTTTCACGGTAGCCCCACCATAACGCACATCAAGGTCAAGCAAATCGCTTACGGACCCGATGTTGATCGTACTGAACTTCGCTACTGAAGTAAATGATTCAGAATCACCAAAACGATTGGTGTCATATTGTGAATCATGACGGATGCTGCCAACATTTTCTATTTCAAATGTCGAAAATTTTGAATCAATCACAAGGTCAGTGATTTCATTACAAGTCAGCTCAGAATAGCCCATATCCAGGTTGAGGTTTTCGGCCTTGCCCAATCTTCCTTTGCTGAACTTCATGGTGAGCTGATGATTTTCGCCGGCAAGATTATTAACCTGCAAGTTGCCGTATTCAAGAAGAATCTGGCTTGACCTGGTATTCTCATCGAGGTAAATATCACCAAATTTGTTTGATAACTGCAGATTGAGCGTTCGCGGTATATTGATGGTATAATCAATATTTATTGAGGTTTTCCCGTTGGTCGAAGTTTTGTCCTGCATTGATGTGACAGCAGTCACCTTGCTGGCGTTGCCGTTGATGTCAACATTCACATTTGCTACCATTTGTTCTGCCATTTTCTGATTTGGAGCAATGGCAGTGATCTCCACCTCAATGGCAATTTCATTTTTATCCCACACATTGCAATGGATTTTCCCGAAGCGGTTATCTACGGACAGTGTCGCATCCTTATTTACCATAAAGCTTTTATTGATTGTTTTGGATGCTTCCTGTGCGAAGCCAACAAATGCAGATAGTAGTAAGATGGCTGTCAGGATGAGTGAACTGATTGTTTTTGTTGTTTTCATGGCGTTGAAAATTTGTTTTAAATTGATTAACGAGATTCATTTACTTTTTGAATAATATGATCGAGTAAATCGCCCAAAACCCTGTAGTTTGTGATAATGGCATCAATTACGCGGTCATCTTTGGTTTCGATATACTTTTCCTTGAGTTCTTCCGAGCTGCTGTCAACGGCTTCCATTTCCTGCAAAGCAATGCTAACCACTTCTTTGATTTCAGGATCCTCAGCTGATATTGCATCGAGCTGGCTGATTTTTTCACGGTTCAGATTTGCATAATAATTTGTAGCTTCCATAAGTTCAGTCGGCAACTCCTGGCTTTGTGTTGTCTTGATCAGGTTCAGATCATTGATTTGATTGTATAAAACTGAAACCGCAACCAGGATCAACACAGCAGCAGCTGCCCTCCAAATAAAGCTGAAGCGAAGAACAACCGGCTTTTTATTAGCCTGTTTGTCAAGTTTTTGTGCGAACCTTTCGAAATGGCCTTCCATGGGCTCGGCATCATCAAAGAGATGATGGTTTGTACGGATATTGTCTTCTAAGTTTTTCATCTGTCTTCCTCCGTATTAATTATAATTGAACTTGTGCGCCTGCTGCATTTTTAAAATATTGCAGAGTCTTTGACGGGCACGTGAATAACGGGTGCGGGTAGCATTGTATGAGATTTCGAGTATGCCCGAAATTTCTTCGTGGTCATAGCCTTCGAGAAGGAAAAGCGACAAGATGATGCGGTCTTCATGACTCAATTGTTTCATGGCATTTTTAACTTCTTCTACCCTGGCTTCAATGTCGTCATAAGAATCATTTGTACCGAAGTCCGGAATTTCCAGTTCATCATCCGTTAGAAGTCTGAATTCACGTTGCTGCCTTATGGCATCCACAGCATTATTTACTACAATCCGCTTAAGCCACGAACCAAAAGTGCCTGTTCCATGCCAGGTTTCCAGCTTGCTAAAAGCATCCAGAAATGAATTCTGCATGATGTCTTCCGCTTCTCCGGTGTTGTTGACTATGCGCAGGGCAGTGTTGTACATGGCTTTATAATATAATTTATACAGTTCGTATTGCGCTTTTCGTTTTTCTGCTTTCCCGGCCGGATCATCCGATCGTTTCAGGCAGGCTTTGATCAGCTCATGATGGATGTTAATGGTTTGCGTTTCCACTGGCGCTGTAATTTTGTTTTAATGACGAAGCAGTTTTTACAATGTTACAGAATTGGTAGATATTTTTTAGAAAATAGTAAAATATATGCCTTGTTAGGGCTGTTTGAGCATACTCGGTATTCGGTATTCGGTAATTGGTATTCAGTTTTCGGTTTTCTGTCTTCAAACTTGGGTCTTCCGGCTTCCGACTTCGGACTTCAGCCTTCCAACTTCCAAATTTAATTGAATATCTTTGCCGCCTTAGAAATCATTCATTAATTCGTGAATTCGCAACCCTGGTTTGTTTATCTGCTTGCTTTGCTGGCCATGCTGTTCTGGGGCATGTCATTTATTTGGTCAACCATTGTTTTTGAATATTACGATCCCATCACCACGGTTTTCCTACGTCTGATAATCTCAACCACCATTTTGTGGATCATTATTAAACTATGGAAGAAAAACGAGAAAATCAGGAAAGAGCACTATAAGCTATTGCTGCTTTCATCACTGTTAAACCCATTCCTCTATTTTATCGGGGAAAACTTCGGGCTAAAGCTTACGTCGCCAGCCATCAGTTCAGTGATTATTTCCACCATCCCATTGTTTACACCCATCGCAGGCATATATGTTTTAAAGGAAAAATTGGGCAAAGCGACTATTGCCGGTATGATCATCTCATTTTTCGGTGTACTTATCATGCTGATCAAGCCCGACATGAGCATGGCAGCATCGCCGGCGGGTGTTGGTTTTCTGGCCCTCGCCATTGCAGTGGCTGTCGGATATTCTGTTCTACTGAAGAAATTAACTACCTACTACTCAGCCCTGACGATAGTGTTCACACAAAATTTTATCGGCATCTGGTATTTTTTACCGTTGTTCCTGTTAATGGATTTTAAGAAATTTTTGACAGTAGTTCCTGATCAGCGACTTATAAGCTCTCTGCTCTTACTTGCCTTTTTCGCCAGTTCGCTTGCGTTTGTGTTTTATACAATCACAACCAAGCAGCTTGGAATCAGCCGCGCAAATATTTTCACCAATATAATTCCAGTGTTTACAGCCATTTTTTCATTTTTTTTTATCGGTGAAAAGTTTGATGCGCCCAAACTGGCTGGAATATTTATGGTGTTGGCTGGTGTGGCTTTGTCGCAGTATAAGCGGAAAATGAGTATAGTGTCAGCATACCGCTATATTACGTTTACTAAAGAAAAGAAATCTAAATGAAGAAAGTAGTTGTATTGGGCTCAGGCCTTGTCGGAAATCCTATTGCGTTGGATTTGGCTGGTGATTTTGAAGTCACCGCCGTGGATATCAATCCATTTTCGTTAAACAAACTTGAAAAACAGGCAGGAATCAAGACTGTTCTTGCCGACCTTTCGGATCAGCAAACAATCTTCAGTCTTCTTGCTGGCGCTGATTATGCAGTAAATGCAGTTCCAGGCTACCTCGGATTCAAAGCCCTGGAAGCGGCAATCGTAGCCGGAGTTGATACAGTTGATATCGCATTTATGCCCGAAGATGTGATGATCCTCGATCAGCTAGCCAAAGAAAAGCAGGTTTGCATCATCAGCGATATGGGAGTAGCGCCCGGTATGAGCAACTTGCTGGCTGGTTACGCCGGCCATATATTTGATCGCTACGAGAAGTTGGAAATTTACGTGGGTGGCTTGCCAAAGGTTCGAACCTGGCCCTGGGAATACAAAGCAGTTTTCTCACCTGCCGATGTGCTTGAAGAATACACCCGCCCGGCGCGTTTGGTTCGCAATGGAAAGATTGTGATCATGCCGGCACTTTCCGAACCCGAATTAATGGAAATGCCCGTAGTGGGAACCCTCGAAGCCTTTAACAGTGATGGTTTGCGCTCGCTGGTCAATACACTTGATGTTCCTGAAATGGCTGAAAAAACGATGCGATACCGTGGGCATGCAGAATTGATGAGAGTGCTGAGCCACGCAGGATTTCTTAGTACCACGAAGATTGATATTGGCAAAAAGAAAATCAGTCCGCTGGATTTTACCTCAAAACTACTTTTTAAAGAATGGAAACTGAACGAAGGCGAAGAGGATTTGACGGTAATGAAGATCATTGCACGCGGAGAGGTTGACGGAGTGAAAACTGTGATTGAATGGGAACTCTGCGACGAATACAATCGTAAAACCAGGGTTCACAGTATGGCGCGCACAACAGGTTATGCCGCAACAGCTGCATTGAGATTGATTGCTTCGGGGCTGTACAACACTCATGGTGTGCATGTACCGGAGTTCATAGGCCGCCGACCTGATTGTGTTAAGTTTATGCTGGATGAGCAATATAAAAGAGGTGTAATATATACTGAAAAGCGAAGCTGGGAATAAGATTTCAGCATTTAAGGGTGCTGAATAGAATATTTTTTTAATTTTGCGACCCGTTAAGCGGCGAGGTAGCTCAGGCGGTTAGAGCGTCGGATTCATAACCCGAAGGTCATGGGTTCAACTCCCATCCTCGCTACAAGAAAAAGGTTGCTCAATAGCAGCCTTTTTTTGTTAAGTTCTTTTCTGATACAATTCCGAAATTTCGGTTATGGCAGTTAGTTACTAAAGAATTTGCTACACCAATTCCCTTATCCTCGTAATCTTCTGCCTGAGTAAAAGTCCGGTGATCAGACATATTGCTGAAGCAATCAAAACGGTTTGGGCCACACTGCTGTATTCTGCTATGAAACCTGCCAGAAGGTTTCCCAACGGAGTCATGCCCATAAATGTCAGACTATAAAGCGAAATAACCCTTCCGCGTTTGTCCTCATCTGAGATGGCCTGCAAGAGGGCATTGGTGGCGTTGAACATGACAATCATGCCAAAGCCGGTGATATATAGAGCAATCATTGAAAGTAGAATCACCTGCGATTGTGAAAATAATGCCAGCGCCGCAGCAAACATCAAGGATGCAATAAATATATTTATTGGAAGGGCATTCATGCGCTGCCTTGAAGCAAGATAAAGTGCACCTGTCAACGCTCCAGCACCCAACGAACCGGTCAGGGTTCCCAACAAAGCCGCTCCACCGTTTAACACATCGCTGGCAAATGCCGGCATCAAAGCCTGGAAAGGAAGCCCGACAAAACCGCAAACTGCAATCAACAAAAGCAGATGCCGGGCAGGTTTATAATCCCATGAATAGCTCAGTCCGTCTTTTAGCTGCCTGAACAAGCTCCCGGTTTGTTTAGCTGGTTCAAACTTCAGCACCTTAATTATCAGCAGACTGATAATGGCCGCCGAAAAACTAATCCCATTGATCATAAAACACCAACCCTCCCCTACCAGGCTGATTAACAAACCACCAATCAGCGGGCCGATAAAACGCGCGGTATTATATAAGGAACTGTTTAGGGCTATTGCATTTGATAGATCCTCACGCGCAACAACCAGTTCAAGCACAAAGGCATGACGGAAAGGAGTATCAAAAGCATTGATGACGCCCGCAATTACAGCCATAACCATCAGCACCCAAATTTCTGCTATGCCGGTGAGAACCATGATGGCCAGCGCAATGGAAGTAAGCATGGCAAGTGATTGTGTAATCAACAGCGTGATTCTTCTGTTGAAGCGATCGGCATAAACTCCGGCCAATGGCGTGATGAACAAAGAAGGAATTTGTCCGGCAAATGCAATCACACCCAAATATATTGCAGAACCGGTCAGGCGATACACCAGCCATCCCAGTGCTATATTCTGAATCCAGGTTCCCATCAGCGAAATACTCTGACCGGCAAAGAACAGCCTGTAATTCCGATGCCGTAAGGATCGGAAAATGAGCATGAAGGTTGATAAGCCGGGAATCATTGAGCTAGGCTATTTTTTTCTTGTGAAAAAATAATTCGTGCAAAACTAAGGGTATTAAAATCTTGAACTGTTTAACTATTATGAAACAAAAAATAAAGCCTGGAAAAACTATAACAAGATTAAACATGTAGGATCTATTATCTATTATTCAAATTGTTACAAAATTTAATTTTGATCATTCTTGTAAATTCCTTCGTCAGAATAATGTTAATAAAATGTTAAATGTTTAACTTATAAAGCTTAATAGTTGAACAAATAATCAAATCTGCAGTTTAAGTACCGTTACAGTCATCTAAGCAACTTCAAAATTAATCGAAAAATTAACCAATCCTAAATGACAATGAAAACTACCAGAATTATTTTAAGCTCAATGCTGACGCTAATGCTATTGTTCTCGTCAGCAACCTACGCGCAAGGAACTGCGCGTGTTCAGATTATTCACAACTCAGCCGATGCTGCTGCATCAATGGTTGATGTTTGGGTTAACGACTCAAAATTTATCTCAGACTTCGGTTTTCGCACAGCAACACCTTTTGTTGATGTTCCTGCCGGAGTTAACCTGGCAATTGCAATAACGGCTGCGGGAAGCACAAGCGCATCACCAGCCGCGTTTAATGCAGATGTTACCTTCGCTGCCAACGAAACCTATGTTGTTGTAGCAAGCGGAATTGTTTCATCCACCGGCTATAACCCGGCAATTCCTTTTGGATTAAGCGTATATCCAATGGCACGTGAAGCCTCAGCCATCGCTACAAACACCGATGTGCTGGCATTTCACGGTTCAACTGACGCACCAACAGTAAGCATTTATGAAACCGGGCAGAATTATGGCATGCTTGCAGGGAATTTTGAATATGGAGACTTTGCCGGCTATTATAATTTGCCAGTAAATGACTACATACTCGAAGTTAGGGATCAGACAGGTACTGTGACAGTAGCCTCATATTCAGCTCCTTTATCAACGCTAGGGTTAGCCGGTCAATCGTTAACCGTGCTGGCTTCAGGATTTCTATCGCCCGGGTCTAACAACAACGGGCCTTTATTTGGACTGTATGTAGCTTTATCTACTGGCGGAGAATTAATCCCATTGCCGGTTTACACATCCGCAAAAGTACAGATCATACATAACTCTGCTGATGCAGTTGCCTCGGTAGTTGATGTATGGGCAGATGATGTTAAATTAATTGAAAACTTTGAATTTCGCACATCCACACCTTTTGTTGATGTTCCCGGAAATGTACCTGTGACTATTTCGATCACAGGCCCGGGCAGTGTTAGTCCTGAACCAAATGTTTTTCAGGCTGATGTAACTTTTGAAAGTGGTGAAACCTATGTTGTGGTTGCAAATGGTATTGTTTCACAATCCGGATACTCAACTGTTGAACCTTTTAACCTATATGTTTATGATATGGGAAAACGATTTGCTGCTTTTGCCTTAAACACCGATGTACTTGCTTTCCACGGATCAACTGATGCCCCGACGGTAAGCGTTTGGGAAACTGGTGTTGGCGCTGGTGAACTTTTTACATTCTCCTATGGCGATTTTGCTGGTTACCTTGAACTCCCAACAGATAATTACATTATTGAAGTTCGCGACGAAACCGGAACAGTGACCGTAGCCGCATACCAGGCTCCTCTGGCAGCTTTAGGTCTTGAAGGACAAGCGCTTTCAGTTATTGCTTCAGGATTTCTTAATCCTGCAAATAACAGTAACGGCCCTGCTTTTGGCTTATTTGTTGCACTTTCCGCTGGTGGCGAACTGGTTGAACTTCCTGTATATACCCCGCCAACTGCACGTTTGCAGGTGATCCACAACTCGGCCGATGCAGCAGCAGCCGTTGTTGACGTATGGGCAAATGAAGTAAAATTGATTGAAAACTTTGAGTTCCGCAAAGCTACACCTTTTATTGATGTTCCTGCCGAAACTGCTATTACGATCTCTATTACCGGCCCCGGCAGCACCAGCCCCACACCCAGCGTGTTTGAAGCTGATGTAACCTTTGCCGATGGAGAAACTTACGTAGTAGTAGCCAATGGCATTGTTTCCGCAAGCGGTTACAGTCCTGACCAGGCATTTAATCTGTATGTTTATGATATGGGCCGTGAGGAAGCTAACTCAATGGGAAACACCGATGTACTTGCTTTCCACGGATCAACTGATGCCCCGACGGTAAGCGTTTGGGAAACTGGTGTTGGCGCTGGTGAACTCTTCACTTTCTCCTATGGCGCTTTTGCCGGTTACCTTGAGCTCCCAACAGATAATTACATTATTGAAGTGCGCGACGAAACCGGAACAGTGACCGTAGCTTCTTACCAGGCTCCTTTGGCAGCTTTAGGCCTTGAAGAGCAAGCGCTTTCAGTTATTGCTTCAGGATTTCTTAATCCTGCAAACAACAGCAACGGCCCTGCTTTTAGTTTATTTGTAGCATTGGCCGCTGGTGGCGATCTTGTTGAACTCCCTGCATATACTCAGCCAACAGCACGTTTGCAGGTTATTCACAACTCAGCCGATGCTGCCGCAGCCGTTGTTGACGTATGGGCAAATGATGTTAAACTTCTTGAGAACTTTGAATTCCGCACTGCTACTCCTTTTATTGATGTTCCTGCCGAATCTGCTATTACGATCTCTATTACCGGTCCCGGAAGCACAAGTTCAACTCCCAATGTATTTGAAGCTGATGTGACCTTTGCAGATGGAGAAACTTACGTAGTAGTAGCCAATGGCATTGTTTCCGCAAGCGGTTACAGCCCTGACCAGCCATTCAACCTTTACGTGTATGATATGGGCCGTGAAGAAGCAGCCTCAATGTCCAATACCGATGTACTTGCTTTCCATGGATCAACTGATGCCCCAACTGTAAGCGTATGGGAAACCGGCGTTGGCGCTGGCGAACTCTTTACTTTCTCCTATGGCGGTTTTGCCGGTTACCTTGAACTCCCAACTGATAATTACATTATTGAAGTGCGCGACGAAACCGGGACAGTAACCGTAGCAGCTTACCAGGCTCCTTTGGCAGCTTTAGGCCTTGAAGCGCAAGCGCTTTCAGTTATTGCATCAGGATTTCTTAATCCTGCAAACAACAGCAACGGCCCTGCTTTTGGCTTATTTGTTGCTCTTGCCGCTGGTGGCGATCTGGTTGAACTTCCTGCATATACTCAGCCAACTGCACGTTTGCAGGTTATCCACAACTCAGCCGATGCCGCCGCTGCAGTGGTTGATGTATGGTTGAACGACACCAAGCTGATTGAGAACTTTGCATTCAGAACAGCTACTCCTTTTATAGATGCACCCGCCGACGTTGAGTTTACAATTGCCATTCAGGGTCCTGGCAGCACAAGTCCCGAAAATCCTATTTGGTCGCAAAACTACACCCTTGCCGCCGGTAAAACCTATATTCTGGTGGCTGAAGGTATAGTAAGTCCTTCAGGATATAATCCTTCAATTCCTTTTGACATAGCAGTTTATGATATGGGTCGCGAGGAAGGTATTTATGAGTATTTTGTTGATGTTTTAATTCACCATGGAGCAACAGATGCACCTACGGTTGACATTTATGACACCTGGCAAACAAATCCAATTCAACTGGTTAATAACATTTCCTACAGCGAGTTTGCTGATTATTTATCTATCATTAATGGTTATTACCTTTTAGAAGTAAGAGATGAATCTGGTACCAATACATTAGCAACATTTGAAGCTTCGCTGGGAAGTTTTCTATCATCAGGTGATGCAGCGACAATCATTGCTTCAGGATTTCTGAATCCGGCCAACAACAGCAATGGCCCTGCATTTGGTCTTTGGGTTGCTCTAGCCGAGGGTGGTGATTTGATTGAGTTACCTTCGATTGGTAATACTTCTATCGCTCGTGTGCAAGTAATTCACAATTCAGCCGATCTAGCCGCAGCAGTGGTTGATGTTTGGTTGAACGACACCAAGCTGATCGAGAACTTTGCATTCAGGACAGCTACACCTTTTATAGATGCACCAGCCGGTGAAGAGTTCACCATCGCCATTCAGGCGCCCGGAAGCACCAGCCCCGAAAATCCCATCTGGTCCCAAAACTACACCCTTGAAGCCGATGAGACCTATATTTTAGTCGCTAACGGAATCGTGAGTGCCTCCGGTTATGACCCGGCAGAACCTTTCGACATTTATGTGAATGCAATGGGCCGCGAAGAAGCAACTTCAGGTTCCAACACCGATGTATTGGCTTTCCACGGCTCAACCGATGCACCCACAGTAAGCGTTTGGGAAACCGGCGTTGGTGCTGGTGAACTTTTTACATTCTCTTATGGCGATTTTGCCGGCTATCTTGAACTTCCAACTGACAACTATATTATCGAAGTAAGGGATGAAACCGGAACTGTAACCGTAGCAGCTTACCAGGCTCCATTGGCTGCCTTAGGTCTTGATGGTGCAGCATTATCAGTTGTAGCCTCAGGCTTCCTGAACCCCGGTCAGAATAGTAATGGCGCTGCATTTGGGTTGTTTGTTGCCTTAGCTGATGGTGGCGAACTAATTGAGTTGCCTTTGTACACAGGTCCAAGTGCTCGCTTGCAAGTAATTCACAACTCAGCCGATGCTGCCGCAGCAGTGGTTGATGTGTGGGCAAATGATGTTAAACTTCTTGAGAACTTTGAATTCCGCACTGCCACTCCTTTTGTTGATGTTCCTGCCGAGACTGCTATTACGATCTCTATCACCGGCCCCGGTAGCACAAGTCCAACTCCCAATGTATTTGAAGCTGATGTGACCTTTGCAGATGGAGAAACTTACGTTGTAGTAGCCAATGGTATTGTTTCCGCAAGCGGTTACAGCCCTGACCAACCATTCAACCTTTACGTGTATGATATGGGTCGCGAAACATCAACTTCGGCTTCGAATACTGACGTGCTCGTATTCCACGGCTCAACCGATGCCCCAACCGTTAGCATCTGGGAAACTGGCGTTGGCGCAGGTGAACTCTTCACCTTCTCTTATGGCGACTTTGCTGGTTACCTTGAGCTACCTGTAAACAACTACACAATTGATGTCAGAGATGAAACAGGCACTGTAACAGTAGCCTCATATTATACACCACTCGCAGGTCTGGGACTTAGCGGTGAGGCTTTAACAGTATTGGCTTCAGGCTTCTTAACACCGGGTCAGAATAGCAATGGCCCCTCCTTTGGATTATATGTAGCCCTGGCCAATGGTGGAGATTTAATCGCTCTACCAATTTCTGATCCATTAGGCGTGGAAGAAATTTCAGGAAGCGAAGCACTGACATTTTTCCCGAATCCTGCCGGTGAGTTCGTAACTTTAAATATGAATTTGAATAACCCAGGTAATGTTAAAATTGAGATGCTCGATTTACTTGGTAAGACTATCAATGCTACAGATCTAGGGTTTCAATACTCAATCAACAACTATAGAATTGATGTCAGCTATGTGCCAAAAGGGATTTATTTCCTCAAGGTGGAAGCGGACAACATGAACTATATTGAAAAACTGATCATCTCAAGATAAGTTGCTTAGGATGGTTATTTGGGAAGAGCGGCCCGCAAGGGCCGCTTTTTTTATTTGAGAACTTTGTACTTCATATGCCTGGAATCCAGCAACTCTTTTATTGTATCCAGTTGATTAATATCTTGTAGGTTGAATGTTATTGTTACCATCACAAAACCGACTGGAACAGAAGTGATGGATCGTTCATGAGAAATATCGAAAATATTGGCCCTGACCTTTTCCAGGATCGAAACAATGGATTTAAGCTCACCTGCCTGGTCTGGGATCAAAACCTGAATTCTTGCGCGCAAACCTTCATCCATCATCCCTTTTTCCAGCACCTGCTGAAGCAATCCCATGTTGATATTACCTCCACAGATAACAGGCACAACGATTCGCTTTTCTATTTTTGCTTTTTTATACAGCACCGCTGCCATTGCAGCAACACCTGCCGGTTCAGCAAGAATCTTCGCCCGCTGCAATAAAAGATAAGTTGTCCGGGCAATTTCGGCATCATTTACAATCACGATCTCATCTACCAATTCTTTTACTGCCTTGAAATTCAGATGACCAGGTGTTTTAACAGCAATACCATCAGCAATGGTGTGAACGGATTTCAAGGACGTAACCTGATTGTTCTCAATCGAAAGCTTCATTGATTGTGAACCTTCTGCTTCCACCCCAATAATACGAATTTCTGGATTTAGATTCTTAAGTGCAATGGCAATGCCAGCTATAAGCCCACCACCACCAATAGGAACAAGAACATCCTGAACTGTTTCCAATTGATCGAATATCTCCAGGCCAATAGTACCCTGTCCTGCTATGATAAATGGGTCATCAAAAGGATGAATAAAATGAGCTCCGCTTTTCTGGCGGTGTTGCATTGCAGCGGCGAGCGCATCGTCAAAATTATCACCTGTTAGTATAACTTCCGCACCATAAGCTTTGGTAGCAATAACCTTCAACGGTGGAGTGAAAACGGGCATAAAAACAGTGCTTTTCACTTTCAGTTTTGTTGCTGCATATGCGACGCCCTGCGCATGATTGCCGGCTGATGCACATACTACACCATTTTTGAGTTCCTCACTTGAAAGGCTGCTGATCCTGTTATATGCTCCGCGAACCTTAAAAGAACCTGTGGATTGCAGATTCTCAAGCTTCATAAAAACCTTTGCACCCGACATGGCTGAAAAAGACTTACTGGGCTCCAGCGGTGTTTTCTTCACTACGCCTTTTAAAACAGACTGGGCTTTGATGATATCTGATAAATGCGGGAGTTCCGGGGTTTGATTTGTTGTTGTCATTGAAATCAGGATTGTATTCAACAGCCTGCAAAGGTAGTATTTCCCAAAGCAAAAGGGTTATTTGCCAAGCCTGAGAATATGGATCGAATAACAATAACCAGAGCTTATTGGAAGAACTTACAACTCTTCTCCGCAATGTTTACAGTATTTGGCATTGATATCATGTCCAGCTGTGGCACAATTATCACAAACTTTTCGCGAAACCTTAATGGTACGGGTTCTGGCCATTTCTACTGTTACAATCCCGGTCGGAATGGCTATGATGGCATAACCAAGCAGCATTGTAAAATTTGCTATCAGTTTTCCGGCAACAGTAAGTGGAACGATGTCGCCAAAACCAACTGTTGTCAGCGTTACAATAGCCCAATAGATGCCCATGGGTATGCTGCTGAATCCATGATCTTCGCCTTCAACCAGGTACATAATTGAGCCAAGGATCAGAACCAACACCAACACAGTTGCAAAGAAAACAAGGATTTTTCTTATACTGGCCTGAAGGGCCATAGCAAGCGCTTTGGCCTCACTAACATACCTTCCCATTTTAAACACCCTGAAAATTCTGAGTAAACGTAAAGCACGAAAAATCAACAGTGATTGAGCTCCAACAAATATGAACGCGAGATAAGTCGGGATTATGGCAACAAAATCAACAATACCGTAAAAGCTGAAAATGTATTCCCGTGGTCTTCTTACAACAATGATGCGAAGTATATATTCAAGGGAAAAGAGGAAAGTGAAAGTCCATTCAATCACTCTTAAAGTTTCGCCAATTCTGATACGGACTCCCTTAACGCTTTCAAGCAAAACAATGATAATACTCCCGGCAATTGCTATCAGGAGAATCACATCAAATAGTTTGCCTTCAAAAGTATCGGCTTCAAAAATTACATCATACATTTTCGAACGCCATGCTGGTGTTGGATCAGGACGCATATTTTTATTTTTTTGTTGTAAAACAGGACGGTAAACTTAATGATTTTTCTGAAATCTGTTATAAGCCACACGATCCGATCATTTTGAGATTCTAATGTGCAGCGCACCGACAATATTTCGAGAGGAAAGTTGCAAATAATACATTCATGGCACAGGGAGTATGCTGATGATGCTCACATTCTGTCAAGCGGCTTTTGCTTTATCATGCCCATTCAGGATTAATCCTTAATTTTGCCGATCTAATTTTTTTACTGATTATGTTTGAAAACCTAAGCGAAAGACTGGAATCTGCCTTCAAGATCATCAAAGGCCAGGGATATATAACGGAGATCAATGTTGCCGAATCGTTAAAAGATGTGCGCCGTGCACTGCTTGATGCCGATGTTAGTTTTAAGATCGCCAAGCAGTTTACTGATACGGTGAAAGAAAAAGCCATGGGGCAGAACGTGCTCAAAGCTGTTTCGCCGGGGCAGTTGATGGTAAAAATTGTGCATGATGAACTTGCGGAGTTGATGGGCGGTGAAAGCACTGACATTAATCTGAAAGGAAACCCATCGGTAATCCTGATTGCCGGGCTACAAGGTTCTGGAAAAACGACACTCTCAGCCAAGCTTGCCAGTCATATCAAGTCAAAACGTGGCAAAAAACCATTGCTTGTAGCTTGCGATGTTTACCGACCGGCTGCCATTGAACAATTAAAAGTTCTTGGAGGCCAGATCAACGTTGAGGTTTTCACAGAAGAAGATAACCGCGAACCTGTAAAAATAGCAAAGAAAGCCATTGCCCATGCACGCACGATGGGCCATCAGGTTGTGATTGTCGATACCGCCGGCCGCCTCGCCATTGACGACGAAATGATGCGTGAAATCGCAGCCCTGAAAGAGGCACTGAACCCGCATGAAATTCTCTTCGTTGTGGATGCGATGACCGGTCAGGATGCCGTAAATACAGCAAAAGCTTTTAACGACCTTCTCGATTTCGATGGGGTGGTTCTTACCAAACTTGACGGTGACACACGTGGTGGCGCAGCTCTTTCAATTAAGTCAATTGTGGACAAACCCATCAAGTTTGTTGGCATTGGCGAAAAGCTTGATGCCATTGATGTTTTCCACCCTTCACGTATGGCTGACCGTATCCTTGGCATGGGTGATATAGTATCGCTTGTTGAACGCGCACAGGAACAGTTTGATGTAGATCAGGCCCGCTCACTGCAAAAAAAACTGGCTAAAAATCAATTTAATTTTGATGATTTCCTTTCGCAAATCAGGCAGATCAAGAAGATGGGCAATGTGAAAGATTTAATGGCTATGATTCCCGGAATGGGTAAAGCAGTAAAAGATCTTGATGTTGGTGATGATGCATTCAAAGGAATTGAAGCCATCATACAATCCATGACACCGCAGGAAAGGAGTGATCCTGCGGTTCTGAATGGAAGCCGTCGTAAAAGGATTGCCATTGGAAGTGGAAATGATATACAGGAGGTGAACCGATTGGTGAAGCAGTTTGAAGATACGCGCAAAATGATGAAAGCTGTTGCAGGTGAAGGCGCCCGGAATATGATGAAGATGATGCAGCAGCAAAAGGGAAGGCGAAGGTAGGGGGTGGTGATTGGTTAATTGGTTAATTGGTTGGAGTGGTGAAATGGTTGATTGGAGTGGTGGAGTAATGGAGTGATGGAGTGATACAGTACGGGGTTTTTGCCAACTGCTAACTGCCAACTGCTAACTTTTACATGAAAGGATTCTGAAAGGGAATAAAATATAAACTATGAAAATAATTGATGGGAAGGCGGTAGCCAAAAAGAAAAAAGAAGAGATTGCAGCAGTTGTAGCCAAAATGATTGACGATGAGATCAGGGCGCCGCACCTTGCTGCCGTTATTGTTGGTGAGGACCCGGCAAGTATGACTTATGTCAGAAGCAAAGAAAAAGCAGCGGCAAGTGTTGGAATCACTTCATCGGTGTATCGCTATCCCGAAACCATAAGTGAAAAAGAATTGCTGGAAGTTATTGATTTCCTGAATGCAGATGAAGATGTTGATGGTTTCATCGTTCAGCTACCCCTGCCTGTGCATATTTCTTCCTCGAAAGTAATTCAACGGATTGATCCCGCCAAAGATGTAGATGGCTTTCACCCGCTTAATACAGGCCGTCTGGTTCAGAACCTTCCCTCCTACCTGCCTGCTACACCCTTTGGAATCTTGCAATTGCTCGAGCACTACAAAATTGAAACCGAAGGAAAACATTGTGTTATAGTTGGTCGGAGCCAAATAGTAGGTACACCAATGAGTCTGCTGCTTTCCCGAAAGGATAAACCGGGAAACTGTACAGTAACACTTTGTCATAGCCAAACCAAAGATCTTCCATCAATAACCAGTCAGGCTGATATCCTTATAGCCGCAATCGGCAAACCAGAGTTTATAACAGCAGGAATGGTCAAACAAGGCGCTGTTGTAATTGACGTCGGCATTCACCGGATCGAAGACAATGACAAAGGAGATTATCACCTGGTTGGCGATGTAAAATTTGATGAAGTTGCCAGCAAGACATCCTTCATTACTCCGGTTCCGGGTGGGGTCGGACCAATGACAATTGTAGGCTTGCTTCAAAACACGCTCAAAGCGGCTAAAAAGGAAATTTATAAATAAGGCCCAAGCCCCAAGTCTCAAGTCTCAAGCCCCAAGACCCAAAACCAAAGTACAAAGTCCAAAATCTAAAGCTAAAAACCCAAATCCCAAAATTTCAAATTCAAAATTGCTGTCATTTGTAGATTTACGAATCTTAAATCTTGAATTTTGAATCCACAATTAATTAATTATGCAAATAAAAGACGATCCAAGGGTGATTTCGGGTGAATGGCTTCCGGTGATGGAGGATTTTTACACCATCCAGGGCGAAGGACATCATACCGGCAAACCGGCCTATTTCATTCGCATTGGAGGTTGCGATAATGCCTGTCATTGGTGCGATGTGAAAGCATCGTGGTTTGAAGCCATGTTTCCTTTACGCAGTATTGATGAACTTCTGGAACGGACAATGGTATACCCCTCACGGGCTGTTGTAGTAACTGGCGGGGAACCCCTGATGTATAACCTTGATCTCTTATGCAAAACTTTTCGCGAACAAGGTGTCAGGCTTTTTCTTGAAACCTCAGGTTCGGATAAGCTGAGCGGTGAATGGGACTGGATTTGCCTCTCACCCAAAAAAGACATCCCGGTCCAACCAGAACTCTTTCAAAATGCCAGCGAACTTAAAGTAGTTGTACTTGATGAAACATATTTCAGCTTTGCCGAAGAACTGGCCAGTCAGGTGCCTGCATCCACTTTGCTTTATCTGCAGCCCGAGTGGAGCCTGAAAAGCAAATCGCTGCCGATTACAATCGAGTACGTTAAAAACAATCCCAGGTGGATGATTTCTTTACAAAGCCATAAGTATATGGAAATTCCATAGCTTGTGAAACCTGAATTGTTGTATCTTGTGCACATCAATTTTACTCGCAGGGAAATGTGCATCAAAAAAATCCTCCTCATTTTCGGTATTTTGTCAGCATTCGCTTTTGACGTTCATCCGCAGGAAGTGAAGCGGTTGACATCCTCCCGCAAAGCAGCCCGTTCATATCAAAATGCCATAGACTCTTACACAAAACGTGATTTCTGCCAGGCGCTAATCAGTGTATCAAAGGCGTTGCGTTCTGACAATAAATTTATTGAGGCATACCTGCTGGCAGGTGACATTTCGTTGGAGATGAAAGATCAGTCCTCAGCGATTACATACTACGAAAAAGCCATTAACTTAAATCCCAGCCACTTTCCTCCAGCGAATTATATTCTTGGAAACCTTTATTACAACACGAGTCAATACGACAAAGCGCTCAGCAGTTTCAAATACTATGCTGGCTTTAGATTGTCCGCTGATGAGAAATTGCTTGTGCAGAAACGCATCGAATTGGCGGAGCAAGCTCTTGAACTGAAAAGCAGGCCGGTACTTTTTGAACCGGTGAATCTTTGCCACAATATCAACACCGAAAATGATGAATACGTAAACGCAATATCTGCCGATGGGCAAAGTTTGATTTTTACTGTCAGAACTCCAAATCAGGAACCCAGATCACTCAAACAGTTCAGGGAAGAATTTTATGTTTCTCAACTTGAAAATTATAACTGGCAAAAAGCCAAACCCTTGCGGTTTATCACAGCAAACTCGGTCAGCGAAGGTGCTCTTGCTCTCTCATACGATAATAAATTCATCTTCTTTACTTCCTGCCATCAGCCTGATGGTTTCGGAAGTTGCGATCTTTACTATAGTAAACGACAGGGTGATTTATGGTCAGAACCTCAGAATCTGGGGCCAATAATAAACAGTTCGTCCTGGGAATCACAACCTTCACTGTCATCGGATGGGCGAACGTTGTATTTCGCAAGCAGCCGCCCAGGTGGTTTTGGCGGTTCGGATATCTGGAAGAGTGTGTTGCAAACCGATGGAACCTGGAGCAGGCCGGAAAACCTGGGCGATGTAATTAACACTGCTGAAGATGAAATGTCACCGTATATTCATGCTGATGGCCAAACCCTGTATTTTTCTTCAAAAGGTCATCCCGGGCTGGGTGGAGCCGACTTGTTTATCAGTCGCCTTCAACCGACTTTGTCGTGGTCAGAACCGATGAACCTTGGATATCCCATCAATACCACTTCAGATGAAATCAATATTATCATTGATCCTCAGGGAATGCATGGCTATATTTCAAGCAGCCTGCCACAGGGAAAGGGGGGTTATGACATCTATAAGTTTGAATTGCATGAAAACATAAAGCCATTGCAGGTTTCTTATTTTAAAGGTATTGTACGCAGTAGCACATCATTAAAGCCACTTGATGCAAACATTGACTTGATTGATTTGGAAACCAGCCGCCTGTATATTCAATCAATATCTGATGCCAGCAATGGAGAGTTCTTGCTTGTATTGCCAACCGGTAAAAGCTATGCCCTTAATGTGAACCGCAAAGGATACCTGTTTTACTCACATCATTTCCCACTTGACACAGTAACTGGCATCGTTGAGCCTGTTATTTTGGATATTTTCTTAAAACCCGTTGAGTTGGGTCAGACAGTTATCCTAAAAAATGTTTTCTTTGCACATAATTCCTATGAGCTTGAAAGTTCGTCATTGGCTGAACTCAATTTACTTGTAGATCTTTTAAATGAAAATCCCGGAATTGGACTCGAAATTCTTGGACATACTGACAATACCGGCACCGTTAACTACAATCTTGAACTTTCAAATAATAGGGCCAGAGCGGTATTTAATTACCTGGTTGATAAAAACATTGAAGAAAACCGGATTTCATATACGGGCATGGGCGACAAAAGTCCGGTGGATACTAACTCAACCCCAGAGGGCAGAGCAAATAACCGCAGAACAGAATTTAGAATAGTGAATTATAAAAACGAATGATATGATTAAGCCTGACAACCTCAATTCCAGGATGAGTGACAAGAAGGACGCTTCCTCTGTTAACCAGGATATTGTAAGAAAATACATTGACCTTTTTAACAGGCTTCCGATTGGTATTTACCGAACCACACCCGATGGAAAAATACTCACTGCCAATCCTGCTTTTTTAGCTCTCATAGGATGTAACCATCTTGATGATCTTGAAGGCATTGACCTGAGCAAAACGCATAAAAACATTGAAGCCAGACTGCAATTCATGAGGGAAATAGAAGAACAAGGAGAAGTTTTTGCAAAGGAATCTATCCTGGTTTGTAATGATGGAAAAGAAATTATTGTTGAAGAGTATGCTAAAGTTTACAAAGATGATAATGATGATGTATTGTTTTATGAAGGTATTGTCATTGACATAACCGGCAAAAAACGCGATCATCAGCGCATTGCTTTCCTATACAGTTTCAAAGAACTTATCCTGAACCTTACTAGTTCGTTCATCAACATTCGGCTCGCTGATATTGATGATCAAATCGTTTTTTCGCTAAAAAGCATTGGAAGCTTTATCGGAGCCGACCGTTCGTATGTATTCCTTTTTGATGACGATATGCGCACTATGAGCAATACGCACGAATCGGTTACCGAGAACACTACTTCAGTAATTAATGAACTTCAGGAACTTACAACTTCTGACTTTCCTTGGTGGATGAACAACCTTAAGAAAAACAGGCCCATTATCATACCCGATGTTAGTGAATTACCCGAATTGGCTAAAAACGAAAAGGAGATTTTTTTACGGCAGAATATCCAGTCTTTATTTGCTGTACCCATGTTTTTCGATTACCGGCTTATAGGTTTCCTGGGTTTTGATATGGTTCGCGATCGCAAAATGGTTAACAACGACACTCTCGAGCTTTTAAACATCGCTGCAAGTCTTTTTGCCAACATTCTCAACTATCAGGAAACTGAGCAAAAGATTATTGAAAACAGCAAACACCTCGAAAGGCTTGTTGAAGAGCGCACGCTCGAGCTCGAAAGCGCCAACAAGCAATTAAAATTAGTTGCTGAAAGCAGTAATGATGTGATCTGGACAATGGACATGAATCTTCACACCACCTACATGAGCCCATCTGTTTTCAAGCAGTTGGGCTTTACCGCTGAGGAATATCTTGCGATGCCGGTCGAAGAAAGGATCCCACCCGAATCACTGAAAAAAGTCAAAGAGACATTCAGTGAAGAATTAGCAATGCTTAAAAGTGGTGAGCGGAAGCCTGGTGAGCATTCGGTCATTTTTGAAATGCTCCATAAGAATAAGAGTGGGGAACTTGTATGGGGCGAAGTTAGTTTCAATTTTTTGTTTGATGCCAAAGGTAACCCAATCGGAATACATGGCATAACCCGCAATGTGCATGAACGTAAATTAGCTGAAGATGACCTTTGGGAAAGCAATGAAAGGTTTAAATCACTTGTGGAAAATACCAGCGATTGGATTTGGGAAGTAAATGCTAAAGGAATTTACACTTATGTTAGCCCCGTTTGCGAATCACTACTCGGCTATAAAACAGAAGAGGTTATCGGCAGATCATTCAGCGAATTTTTAGATCCTGAAAATAAGAAACAAGTCGTTAAGTTCTTCAAAAACATGGCCCTATCGAAAAGATCGTTCAAAAACCAGGAGAATATTGCCCTACATAAAAATGGACGAAAAGTTTTCCTGGAAACCAGTGGAATTCCCATCTATAATGCCAAGGGAGGTTTTATTGGATATCGCGGTGTTGACCGCGATATCACCGAGAAAAAGAATATTGAATCAGCCTTGAAGCATTCTCAGTCAAGATTATCACAACATCTGCGAAATACACCCATGGGTTACATTGAATGGGACAATAAATTTGAAGTAATTGAATGGAACCCGGCTGCACAAAAAATATTCGGTTACAATAAAACACAAGCCATGGTTGAAAACATGGTTGAAAAGCTTGTCCCTTTCGAGCTTAGAGATGAAGTGCTTGGATTGTTCCCTAAGATCATCCAAAGCGGAAAGCCTGTCCGTACGGTAAATCGCTGCCTTACCAGGGAAGGGAAAAAAATACTTTGTGAATGGTTTAATACTCCCCTCTACAATGAATCAGAAAATATAATTGGAATGGCTTCGTTGGTCAGGGAAGTTTCTCAACCCGAATAATATCAAACAATCAAATAGTTTGATAATAATATTACAAGTTATTCTCGTCTTACTACATCTCAGTATTTCAGGCAAATAGGACTATTTTCTTATTCTTACCCTATTCTTTTACATTCTTCGGCTTGGCTATTTGGCTTAAAAATTGTATATTTGAACTTCGTTTGAAAAAAGTTCTTGTATATTTTAATAATCTATCAATTACATAGATTGAAAAGAACCTTTGATGTTAACCTTAAAAACTACAAATTATGAAAAGTTCAAGTGGAAATTTTTTAATCGGATTTATTTCTGGAGCAATAGCCGGTGCTTTAGCTGGCGTTTTATTAGCCCCAGACAAGGGAAGTGAAACCAGGAAAAAAGTAACTGAAAAGGCAAAAAAGATCAAGGATGACCTTGAAAAGGATTTCTCTGCGAAAGTGGATGACCTCAAAGACTACGTTAATGAAAGTGTTAATGATGTGAAATCCAAATTTTCAAAGGCCGAAAAAAAAGTTGAGGCCGTGGAAGCTGAAGTGAGGAAAGCAGCAAAGTAAAGCGATTCTAAGCATCAGACCCTATGGCAAAATCATTTTTCAGTCAGTCAATCACTGACCTGATAAACAGCATCAGAAGATATTTCGATATCCGGTTTACACAGGTTAAGCTGGAAGTCATGGAAAAAACGGCTAGAATTATTTCACTGATTATTGCAGCCGTTTTTCTTCTGACGCTGTTTATGCTTTTTCTCATCTTTATCTCCTTCGCTGCAGCCCTTTGGGTAGGCGAGTTGCTGCAAAGCCAGGCGTTGGGTTATCTATGTGTTGCCGGGTTTTATCTGATTGTGGGTCTGCTGACCCTAATTCTTAGGCGACGGTTGTTTCTTGGCGCAGTCATAAGCCATTTGTCAGAGATATTTTTCGAAGAAAAAAATATAGATAGTGATGAAGAGAATTAGACCCGCTAAAATCCGATCCCTGCGCGAATTACAGCTTGAGAAAGAAAGATTTCGCTACCTGGCTCTTCGCACCGAACTTGAACTGTCACAGCAGTTAAGGTTTACAAGACGATTGTTTACACTTCCCAATTTGGTGATGTATGGCCAATCCTTTTTAACCAGGTATCTAAAAAGACTCTTAATGCGCATATTTGGCAAATAGCCACAATTCATTCAATGGTGGCATTCATACCACATATTGACGACTTATGTGTTGATTTCTTTACCCAATATAAATTCAGGATGATTCATCAAAGCAGTCGCTTTTTTAAAAGCACTATTATAAAGTCACAATTTCTAAGACAATCGTTGAAACCAATCCGGAACATAAGCTTTTCCAACCTAAAAATGGAGTGAAAGATTCATACTTTAGTCAAGATTTTTAAGCTTTTAAAGTGCGCCAGATTCTCTACTGGCGCATTCTTCATATATTTGAGCCATAAAAATAAACTATTTCAATGCCTCAATTTTTATCTTCCTCTATTGCTTTTACTGATGTTACTGAAGCTGATGAGGATGGACTTTTAGCCATTGGTGGAGACCTGAGTTCCGAAAGATTATTATTGGCGTACGCGAAGGGTATTTTCCCCTGGTATGAAGAACCTTATCCTGTTTTATGGTGGTCGCCCGATCCTCGGATGATTTTATTTCCTGAAGACATCATCATTTCGCACAGCCTGCGCCAAAGGCTCAACAAAAAGAAATTTGAAGTTCGCATTGACACTGCTTTTGAGGAAGTTATAAAGCGTTGCGCTGAAAATGGGCATAGAAGCGATATGGGTACCTGGATCACACCGGAAATGATAGAAGCTTATAGCGAACTCCACTTTAAGGGTTACGCTCACTCGTTTGAAACCTGGAATGACAATGAATTGGTTGGAGGATTATACGGTGTGAGCCTGGGCCGGGCTTTCTTTGGCGAGTCAATGTTTCATCAGAAAACAGATGCTTCAAAGATTGCCCTGGTTTTCCTTACCCGTTTAATGAAACAACTTAACTTCCATTTCATTGATGTTCAACAAGAAACAAGCCATCTCAAAAGCATGGGCGCAAAATCCCTGGCAAGGGCCAAATTTCTGGATTTATTGAACCAAGCCCTTAAGTTTGAAACAATCAGAGGTAAATGGACTAAATTTGGGCCTGAATTAAATAGCTAAAGAACCACGAAGATGAATAAGTACAGCAAAGAATTTATGGACGAGGCCATCCGGCTGGCCGCAGATAATGTACATAGCGGCAACGGTGGGCCTTTCGGTGCCGTGGTGGTTCGTAATGGTGAAATCATCGCGAGGGGTGTAAATATGGTTACAGCGCTCAACGATCCAACAGCCCATGCCGAGGTTGTTGCTATCCGTAAGGCATGTGAATTCCTCGGGTGGTTCGAAATAAAAGACTGCGAACTCTATAGCAGTTGCGAGCCATGCCCTATGTGCCTTGGGGCAATTTACTGGTCACGGCCCAGGGCAATCTATTTTGCCGCTTCCCGCGAAGATGCTGCAAAATCAGGTTTTGACGATGCACACATCTATGAAGAGATTTGTTCCCCACTAAAAGAACGGCAAATACTAACACAGCACATTGCTCATGAAAATTCTTTGAAGGCATTTGAGAAATGGAAGGAAAGTGGAAATAAAATTCCCTATTGAGTTCTTTAGGTTGAATTAGCACTTGCTAAAGTTTACACAACATGATAGTAGTCTGAACCAAGCTTCAGGTCCATTCTACGATCCATTTTCATTCAAACGGATGATTCTTGTCAAAATCAGGCCTGTAGTTGTCATGGCTTTCAATATCCTGAATCCAACCCCGGAATATTCCAAGTAATCCCATCTCATCAACTACCTGCTGATATTCCGTGTGATTAAGCAAACGTCCAAGATTTGGATGGTCTTCTACCTGTGGAATGGGATAATACTGCGACATCAATGAAACATGGATCAGAGGAGATAATTCCTGGGCAATGAATTTGAGCACAGCCTTGCTATTTTCAATATGGCCAGGCAAAACAAGGTGGCGGATAATCAAACCCGACAATGCACAACCATCTTCCGACAAAATGAGCGTACTTCCTTTCTGGCGATACATTTCCCTTAGCGCTGACGAAGCAATTTGCGGATAATCTTTTGCGCCGGAATAGGCTTCAGCTATTTCAGTATCCATATACTTGAGGTCGGGCAGATAAACATCAATCATCCCTTCAAGACTTTTAATTGTTGAAACACTGTCGTACCCGTTTGAATTATATACGAAAACTGCTTGTCTGCCACGCTTGTGCAAAGCACCAATAATCTCTCTCACCTGGAGGATTACATGCGAGGGTGAAACAAATCCCACGTGGGTGCAGCCATTATCGAGATATTGCTCAACCTTGTTAATTATTTCATCAAGGGAGAGGACCGCATCCTGAACACCAGATCCGGTAGTGCTGATCTGGTAATTCTGGCAATAAATGCATTGTAAGTTACAACGGCTAAAAAAAATATTGCAAATACCATTAGGCCCACTAATAGTGGGTTCCTCACCGTGGTGCAAACAAATGCTGCTGATATGAAATCTGTTATCTGTATTACAATATCCTGTTTCACCATTATCACGCATTGCATTGCATAATCGGGGGCAGGAGCAACAAGCATCCAATGCTGCTAAACCGGGCATAAGAAATTCAAATGTTAATTTTCTATTCGCGCAAAAGTAGCGAATGGCTGTGAAACCGATCATAATCTGCCAGGTGTTTTAAAAACGCTATTTTTGCCCCGCGCAATTTCACTAAATCTTAACTTCTTCTTCAATGACAAAGCCTACCCTACTCATACTGGCTGCAGGAATTGGCAGCCGTTATGGCTCGCTCAAGCAGCTCGACAAACTTGGTCCCGGTGGTGAAACCATCATAGATTATTCTGTTTTTGATGCCAAAAGGGCTGGCTTCGGGAAAGTTGTTTTTGTGATCCGGCAAAGTATGGAACAAGAGTTCCAGGAAACTTTGATGAAGAAACTTAGCGCTCATATTGCAGTGGATTATGTGCTGCAGGAAATTGAAAAAGTCCCGGAAGGAATAAAAGTACATCCTGAACGCGTTAAACCCTGGGGAACAGGCCATGCTATTCTAATGGCCAAAGATGTGGTTAAAGAACCATTTGCCGTCATCAATGCCGATGATTTTTATGGCGCTGATGCATTTCATGTTTTATGTGATCATCTGAAAATCGCTTCTGAAGGCAATTATGCAATGGTAGGCTATCAGCTTGAAAACACCCTTTCTGAAAATGGAACGGTCTCGAGGGGAATTTGCGAAAGCGATGACAACCTCGAACTGCAAAGCATCACAGAGCGAACCAAAATTGCCGGTAATGGGAGCACAATCAATTACGTTGATGATGAAGGCATTGCTCACATTCTGGATCCAAAAACCATTGTTTCAATGAATTGCTGGGGATTTACACCCGGATTCTTTTCCCATCTTCAAACCTCATTTGATGATTTTATCCAACATAATGCCCAAACCTTAAAAGGCGAGTTTTACATTCCTGTTGTCGTGAACGACTTAATAAAATCAAATCAGGCTATTGTAAAAGTCTTGCAAAGTTCCGCCAAATGGTTTGGAGTTACCTATCGTGAAGATCGCGAATATGCTGTGCAACAGCTTCAGCAACTTACATCACAGGGTGTTTACCCAGCCGATTTATGGTCAGGGATTGCAGATTGATGTAAACTAGTTGTCAGAAATTTTGCTGAAGCATCCAGATGATGACTTTAGCAGGGATCTGTTTTGCTTTAACAATACGATCAGTTCGTCCAAAATTTTGTTGGAATCGCAGATTTTAAGAAACCAATCCATGCATATGCATTGCACATGTTCAACATTTTCCCGTTATCTTGGTTAATAGTTTAATTATTGCCTGACATTATAATCATGTTTACGAATTGCAAGATCACAAGCAAACAATCATGATGCTCAAGAAAAATATTATTTCGAGGGTTTTAATCCTGGCAATGATTCCCGTTGCGATTCTCTTATTCCAGAATCATTTATCAAACTGGCATTACCATGTTTTGAATAATGGCATTGTCATAAAACATTCACATCCTTATAATAAAGCGGAAAATCCGGGAAATCCACTAAGCAACCACAAGCATTCAGAATTTGAACACTTTATTCTTGCGCAACTTGCAGGTCTGGCTTTGCTCATTGCTTTTGCCTCGTTGGCTATGGTATTTGTTTTCGGCATTTATGCCGTTTTGTGGTTATCAGGATTCCGATTTCCTTTTCTCCGGCAACTATATCTTTCCTTGCAACCATTGCGTGCTCCCCCTGCGGTTTTTAGTATTTGATTTATTCAGTTTTCCGGTTCTGAAACAATCCACCTTGTATTTTATTTCTTACATGATTGTTGGTTAATCATCAATCTTGTAAGAACAGGTGATATTGCAAAGCTTCAGCAAGCAAGCTGCATTCAAACCAGCTTATAATAAATCGTATAAAACTTCCACTAATAATATTTTACAATGAAAAACCTTTTCTTACTATTATTTTTGATTCATCTATCCATACAAACACTTTTTGCGGTGGAGCCTGGGCCAGGTACGCGGCCGGTGACTGACGCTAATATTTTCGGTCATGTGCTGGATGCTGAAACAGGCGAACACCTTCCTTTTGTCAGCATCGGGATCAAAGGAACATCCATTGGCACAACAACAGATCAAACCGGGCATTTTACAATTATCAATGCCCCGGTTGGCATCTACATCTTACAGGCAAGTTACACAGGTTATAAAACCATTGAAAAGTTAATTACCACCGAAAAAGGCAAAACCATTGAAGCTGATTTTGAGCTTGAAAGAGATATGTTGCGCCTTGATGAGGTAGTGGTCACAGGCAGCAGATATGCACAGCGGCGCAGCGAATCCCCAACCATTACAAGCAGCCTGACTCCATTGCTTTTTTCGAACGTTCAGGCATTGGTTCTCGGCGAAGGCCTTAATTACACACCCGGGCTGAGGATGGAAACAAATTGTTCAAATTGTGGCTTTAACCAGGTTCGCATCAATGGGCTTGAAGGGCCTTACTCGCAGATACTTATAAACGGAAGACCCATTTTCAGTGGGCTGGCTGCAGTTTACGGACTTGAATTAATCCCAGCTAATATGATTGATCGTGTAGAGGTTGTGCGTGGCGGCAGTTCAGTATTGTATGGAAGCAATGCTATTGCCGGAACCATAAACCTCAGACTTAAAGATCCGGTTTCAAATGTGTATGAAATAGGTTCTGACATTGGCATGGTAGGAACCGGGCTTAAAGAGGCGGCAGGCCCTGCACTTGACAGAAGCCTGAATGCAAATGTTTCAGTTGTTTCAGCCAACCATAAAACCGGCTTGTCAATCTTTGGGTTTTCGCGCAACCGCGAGCCTTTCGATGCCAATGATGATGGGTTCACAGAGTTGGTGTTGCTTAAAAACACAACTTTTGGAACCCGCGTTTATCAGAGGTTGAGCAACAGAAGCAAACTGACAGCGGACTTTTTTCGTGTAAATGAGTATCGCCGTGGAGGAAATCGTTTCGATTATCCGGTACACCAAAGTGATATCGCAGAATCTCTGGCCCATCGCATTACTACAGGCGGATTAACTTTCGAGCAGTTTTTGCGCGAGTCGGATATGGTTTCAATGTTTGTTTCAGCACAGCATATTGAGCGCGATTCATATTATGGAGCTGAACGTTCACTCGCTGATTACGGCTACACCGAAGATATAACCATGAATTCCGGTGCCAACTACAGGGCCGATGTAAATAACGGAACACTGATTTTTGGAGCCGATCTTACTGCTGGTAAACTCAACGACCAGAAACTGGGTTATCCCGATGTTGACAATGCCATCATCGAAAACGACTCTATCATCTCAATCCCTCAAGTTGAAAACAGAACTCTGGCAAAACAAAACAGTATGACCTCTGGTGTTTATGTTCAATACGACCGCAACTTTGAGCGCTTGAAGGTTTCAGCCGGAGGCCGGTTTGATTATTATCAGATAAACAATGAGGTAAGCGATGATGCTGGCAATACCGGAGGCGTTTTCGTTCCTAAAATCAGTTTTCTTTACACGATCAGCCCATATCTTCAGGGACGGTTGAGTTATGCACGCGGCTACCGGGCCCCGCAGATTTTTGATGAAGACCTGCATCTTTCTGCTTCAGGTTCGCGAAAGGTTATGTATCAAAACCAACCCGGCCTGAAACAGGAAAACAGCAATGGGCTGACGGCTTCGCTGGATTTCAATAAAATGATCAGAAAAACCAGCGTTGGCCTTTTGGTTGAAGGCTTTTATACACAATTGACCAATCCGTTCAATATTGAGTTTGGCGAACCGGATGAAGCTGGAACTGTAACATATTTTAGAGGCAATTCAGAAAAGTCTGCAACCGTGCAAGGTGTTAATATTGAGTTAAACATGAGTCCCTGGCAGAAATTTAATCTAACAGCAGGTTATAATATTCAATCGAGCAGGTATGAAGAAGCCCAGGAGTTTGATGAAAATAGTTTCCTCAGAACGCCCAATAATTATGGATTCTTTTCGGTTGATTGGAAGCTTGATAGAAATTGGTCGGTTTCAGCCAGTGGTTCGCACACAGGGAGTATGCTGGTGCCATACTTTGGCCCTGATCTCGAAAATCCTGAAGATGGTGAGTTGAGGCAAAGCAGGGAGTTTTTGGATTTAGGGCTGAAGCTCAGCTACAACCTCAGGATCAATGAAACAAAAATGAACTTCTATGTTGGTATGAAAAATCTGCTCAATTCTTACCAATCCGATTTTGATTATGGTATTGATCGCGATCCAAGCTATGTGTATGGCCCATCGGCGCCCCGCATGGTTTATGTAGGCTTTAAATTCGGAAATAATTTGTTCTGATCCTTACAGTCTAAGTCACTAATTTAAATGCTCATCTCTCTAAACTTCCTTAACTCTAAACACCCTAAACCTCTAAACCTCTAAACCTCTAAACATTCTTAGCATCTTGGCAAGATAATATTTTCACTAATTTTGCCCAAATCTTAATATTATGAAACAAAGCATAAGCCTGAACTGGAACGAAGCCATGTCGTTTGAATCAACAATCAACGGCCACAAAATAATTATTGATGCCGACGAATCTGTTGGCGGTAAAAATAAGGGACCGCGCCCAAAGCCACTATTGCTGCTGGCGCTGGCCGGATGTACAGCCATGGACGTTGTTTCAATGCTTGGGAAAATGCGTGTTCAACCTGACTCATTCCATGTTGATGTTGAAGGAGAGCTCACTGAAGAACATCCTAAGGTTTATAAAAACCTTCATGTGAAATACATATTCACCGGCAAAGATCTTCCTATGGAAAAGCTTGAAAAAGCGGTCAACCTTTCACAGGAAAGATATTGCGGCGTGTCAGCAATGATGGCTAAAGCAACTGAGTTGACTTTTGAAATCGTGGTTCAATAATTATTGATTGTCGGACCTGGCTCCTGAATATCTGCAAGCACATCCAATAGTTCCTGCAGGATCATGGCTGTGGCGCCCCAAACAATATTGCTATGAATGTTGAAGCAAGGAACTTGTTTTAACAGAAACTCGCGAACCGAAATATCAACGTTGGTGCGAAACGACACCAGATCGTTCAAAGGGATTTCAATGATTTCGTCCACCTCTGTTGGATTTGCTGTGAGCTTGCCCGGATCATCAATGTAACCAACAACCGGTGTGATCTCGAAATTGCTTGGACTGACATAAAGCGGGCTCAATTTACCGAGTATTTCAACCCTTCCGGATTGCAGGTTAATTTCTTCCTCCGCCTCTCTTAATGCGGTGTGGACGGGTGATAGATCGGTTGGATCCTGTTTCCCACCGGGAAAACTGATTTGTCCGCTATGTACACTCAGATCCTGGGTTCGTCTGATCAGAATTGTTCCAAAATAATTACCCATTGGATAAAGCAGGATCAGTATGCTACTGGGCCTGGGGACCGGATTTCCATCAATATACTTCATTGCCGGCCTGCGCTCAATCGGCAGCATTTTCCAATGCGAATCCTGTCCTGGCAAGGAGTTTTCCAATCGTTTCTTTAGAACTAAACCAAGTTTTTTAAGTTCCATAAACAATCAACAAGTTTGCGAAGATAAAGTTAATGGAAAGATAAAGGCACTTGAACCTGGGAATTTAAGGCTTTTTTAAGTCATTGAAAAGAGTAAATCAACACACCTTAACAAAGCCATACTATGAAGCTAAAAAATTATGACACCCGCGTTTATGTTGAATGGAAATTATATATTTTTACACTCTCAAAGAAACCAAATCTTATGAAAATGTCTTCCGAGAATCCGCAGCATACCGGGCAGACTAAAGAAATTAAATCTGATCAGAAGGATCTGATCTTGTTTAATGATGATCATAATACCTTTGACTTTGTCATTAAAAGTCTGGTTGACATCTGTCGTCACGATGCGGAACAGGCTGAACAATGTGCACTCATCACACACCTGAAAGGAAAATGCACTATCAGTATGGGAACCTGGTACGAATTGAAGCCTCAGCACGATCAACTTTCACTGCGTGGGCTAACTGTTTCCATCACCTAACAAATTGAAAATACTATGGTAATGGTTCATAAGAAAATTGCATTTCTGTTGGTAACACTTTTTATTGCCTCTTGTTCCACTGTGCCATTAAGTGGCCGGCGTCAGTTAAAATTGCTTCCGGAAAACATGCTCATTAATATGAGTTTGACTTCGTACAGTGAGTTCTTAGCCGAAAACCCGGTTTTACCTCCTGACAATCCAAATGCCATGCTTGTGAATAAGGTTGGTGACCGGGTTGCAGATGCAGTAATCACCTATATCAAGGATTCAAAAATTCAAAACCGCGTTTTTGACTTTGAATTTAACACGGTTCTAAACGATGAAGTAAATGCCTGGTGCATGCCGGGAGGTAAAATAGTATTCTATACCGGGATTTTCCCTTACACCAAAGATGAAGCAGGTATTGCCGTTGTGATGGCCCATGAAATTGCCCATGCAGTTGCCAATCATGGCAACGAACGTATGAGCCAGCAAATGGCATTGATGCTGGGAGCAGTCACACTTGATGTCGCACTGAGTGAAAAACCGCAGGAAACCAAGGATATATTTATGCTGGCATACGGAATCGGCGGCACGTTAGGAACCCTTGCTTACTCGCGTCAGCATGAATATGAAGCTGATAAGTTAGGAATGATATTCATGGCAATGGCAGGCTATAATCCCGAACGAACTTTAGAGTTCTGGCAGGAAATGGCCAAAATTAGCGGGCCCACACCACCCACATTTTTAAGCACTCACCCAGGCAGTGAAGACCGAGTGAAAGCTATTCAGGAATTTCTGCCCGAAGCTATGAAATATTATAAAAAACCCAACTAGACTTTTGAAGTGATTAATAACGTACATTTGTTTCCTCAACCAAGTAACCCAATTACGAATTACGAATTACGAATTACGAATTACGAATTACGAATTACGAATTACGAATTACGAATTACCAATTACCAATTACCAATTATGAATCTTGAATCCTGAACTCCGAACCTTGAACCTTGAACCTTGAACCTTGAACCTTGAACTTTGAACAACCTCCCCCATGTCCTGGACTCTAATCATCATTTTCCTTCTCGCCGGCCTATTGTTTATGCTGCTTGAAATCCTTGTAGTTCCGGGAGTTACCGTATTTGGAATACTTGGATTCGTAGCAATTGGTGTGAGTGTATGGCAGGCCTATGCTAGCCACGGTACACCTGAAGGTCATTACTTCCTGCTCGGTGCAATATTGTTCACGATATTGCTTTTGGTTCTGGCTTTAAAGTCAAAAACATGGAATAAAGTAATGCTCAGCACTGAAGTAAATTCAAGAGTAAATACTATCGAATTGGACAAAGTAATGGCCGGAGATGAGGGAACAACAGTTTCCAGGCTTGCCCCGGTGGGAAAAGCGATCATTAATGGTGAATTTTACGAAGTTGATTCTCTTGGAGAATATATTGAACCACAAACAAAAATCGTGGTTATCAGCGTAGATCATAGTAAAATAATTGTAAAACCTAAAACCTGATTAAACATGGACGATCCTAATTTCCTGATCATTATTGCTATTGGCGTGGCCGCACTGTTTGGCCTGTGGATAATTTTTTATTTCATTCCGGTGGGTCTTTGGTTCTCAGCCCTGGTTTCCGGTGTGCGCATTTCTTTATTGCAACTTGTGCTCATGCGCTGGAGAAAGATTCCTCCTACCGTTATCGTCAACAGCATGATTGCTGCCACAAAAGCCGGGCTTACCGTTTACCGCGACGACCTCGAAGCCCACTTTCTTGCCGGTGGCCGGCTTAAACAGGTGATCAACGCACTGATCTCAGCCGATAAAGCCAATATTGACCTGAGTTTTAAAATGGCAACCGCTATTGACCTCGCAGGACGTGATGTGTTCGAAGCTGTTCAGATGTCAGTTAACCCAAAGGTTATTACAACTCCAAAGGTAGCTGCTGTGGCAAAGGATGGAATCCAGTTAATTGCCACTGCCAGGGTCACAGTGCGCGCAAATATCAAACAACTTGTTGGTGGCGCCGGCGAAGAAACAATTCTCGCCCGTGTTGGCGAAGGTGTTGTTTCCTCAATTGGTTCGGCCGATTCGCATAAAAGAGTGCTTGAGAACCCCGATATCATTTCAAAAGCTGTGTTGGCAAAAGGACTCGATAGCGGTACTGCATTTGAGATTCTATCCATTGATATTGCCGATATTGATGTTGGCAAGAATATAGGCGCTTATCTCCAGATGGATCAGGCCAATGCCGATAAAAACATTGCCCAGGCCAAAGCGGAAGAACGCCGTGCAATGGCTGTTGCCGTAGAACAGGAAATGAAAGCTAAAGCACAGGATGCCCGTGCAAAAGTTATTCTTGCTGAAGCTGAAATTCCACTGGCTATCGCAGAATCTTTCCGTAGCGGAAATCTCGGAATCATGGATTATTATAAATTCCAGAACATCCAGGCCGATACAAAAATGCGTGAGTCAATTTCAGAACCCCCCACAACCGGAGCAAAGCTGAAAGACGACAACAACAACAAAAAGTAATTAAAGGCACTTTATAAGCCTGATGGCTTATTTTGTGTTTTCATGGCGCGAAGGGTCTGCATCAATGCTGACCCTTCATCTTTTTTGTGTATTAAGGGTATACTTGATGCGAATTCTGTTTTGATTACTCAAACCGTATCCGGCCGAACGCAATAGCCTCCCAAATGTCCTACCTTTGCATTGTATAAACAGGCTATGGAACAACAATCTGAACCAACATACACTCCTCAGATTATCAGCAAATACAAGGAGTTGCTATACATCACCCAGCCTTATCTTCAACAGGGTGATGTAAAACAATTGAGAAAGGCCTTTGAACTTTTGCTTGATGCTCATAAAGATTTCAGGCGTGAAACCGGTGAGCCTTTCTTTATACATTCCATTGAGGTCGCTAAAATTGTATCTTCTGAATTTGGCCTTGGCATCAGATCCATTATCGGCGCATTGCTTCAGGATGTACTTAACGATACCGATATAAAACCCGGACAAATTGAGAAAACGTTTAACCCGGCAATCAGGCAAATGCTTGAAACACTCAGTAAAATAGCCAGGCTGCGAACCGACAAGGTTTCATTACATGCCGAAAATTTTATCCGCCTGCTGCTTACCATTACTGATGATGTAAGCGTGATCATGATCCGGCTGGCTGACCGCCTCCACTATATGCGAAATCTTGAAGTGTTGCATGCCGATGACAAAGCCCGCCTATCAGCAGAAACCTCAATCCTGTATTCTCCTTTGGCTCATCGCCTGGGTCTATACAAAATAAAAACCGAGCTTGAAGAGCTTTCAATGCGTTATGCTGAGCCAGCCATTTATCAATCCATTGCCCACAAACTGAAAGAAACAGAAAAAGAACACAAAGAATACCTGAATGGTTTCACCTTGCCACTCCGTCGCATCTTGCTTGAAAATGGATTTAAGTTTTCTATTAAAGGGCGAACCAAATCCATTTTTTCTATCTGGACCAAAATGAAAAATCAGGGCGTGGAATTCGAAGAGGTTTTTGATCTTTTTGCCGTACGCATTATTCTTAATAACACACTCGAAAACGAAAAATCGGATTGCTGGAAAGTTTACTCCCTGGTTTCGAACCTTTACCAACCTGATCCGAAACGCTTGCGCGACTGGGTGACCACACCCAAGGAAAATGGTTATGAATCACTGCATACCACAGTGATTGGCCCGTTAAAACGCTTTGTTGAAGTACAGATCCGAACCCAGCGCATGGACGAAAATGCCGAACAAGGCCATGCTTCGCATTGGATGTATAAAGGTTCGTCAAAACAAAACAAAACAGATGAATGGCTCAACCACCTTCGGTTGATGCTTGAGAAACCACCTGATGAAGTGAGTTCGCAGCCAGCATCATCAACTGATAAGGAAGCGGCAGAGCATATATTTGTGTTTACTCCTCAAGGCGACCTGAAAAAACTGCGGCGTGATTCTACCGTGCTGGATTTTGCGTTTGAGGTTCATACCGGATTAGGCGAAAAATGTGCAGGTGGCCGTGTAAATAACCAGCAGGTTCAAATCAGGCATATTCTCAAAAATGGAGACCAGGTAGAGATTATTACTTCGCGTAATCAGAAACCAAATCTCGACTGGCTGAGTTGGGTCGTAACCAGCCGTGCAAAGAACAAAATCAAACGCTACCTGCGCGAAGCCCGCTTCAATCGAAGCGAGGAGGGCAAGGATATTTTGCGAAGGAAATTAGGCCAGCTTGATCTGCCGTTCAACGATGAGGTGCTCAATAAACTCATGTCGCACTTCACTACAAATGAGCCCCTCGAATTATATCAATGGATCGCTGAAGATAAAATTGATGTGGCCGATATCAAAATTGTATTGCTGGGGTCACAACCAAAACCTGATTTTGAATTACGCGACAAGATCAAGGAAAAAATCGCTAAAAAGATAAGCTCCGAAGCAGTTCACCAGTATGCAATGTTAATTGAAGGAAGCCCGGGCTTTGCGGATTACAAATTAGCCAAATGCTGTATGCCTGTTGTAGGGGAAAATATTTTTGGTTTTGTTACAGTGAGCGAAGGCATAAAAATTCATAGCATTCATTGCCCTAATGCATTACAGATGCGCGAAAAATACAGTTACCGCATCGTAAAAGCAGAATGGGTCAAACGCGAAGAATCATCAGGAAAAGTATCTGAACTCCATATATCGGGAACCGATCGTCTTGGTATTCTCAACGATATTACCCGCATCATCAGCGATGACCTGAAAGTAAATATGCGATCCGTTTCGCTTGACTCGAAAGGCGGCAATTTTGAAGGTGTAATCAAGGTTTTTGTCGGCGATAAGAAACACCTCGATTCATTATTGCACCGTATTGCCAAGGTTAAAGGAGTTCTTAAAGCAGTTGCATTGTGATGCTGAATATTAAAATGGATCAAACTCAACAATTACCTTCAGGGAAACGCAATGCCCGCAGCATACATATTTTCACTGAAACATTTTCCGAAGGTGAGTGGCACAGCTTCAAAGTACTGAAGCTAATGCAAATACCAGGAGAGAACGTGTACTATTTGCTGGAAAGTCTGCAGGGGAACCGAATACTAATGACTGCAAAATATTATGACGGCTATGGTATTATTCCTGGGACTACCATAAAATGCCTTGTTGACAAAATCAATTGCTCAGGAAAAATTTACCTCGAACCAGCGCATCCTTATTACGAAGCCGGGAATAGATACTTATTTCACGTGATTGGAAGTGAACAATTCACTGACCGAAAAGGACGCAGTATTACAAGGTTTATTGCAGTCGGACCAAGTCAAGAGGAAAGCATTGCCACGATAGACACACGTCAAGCAGCCCAGGCTGGGGCATTAATCAGCGCAATATTTGTCGGCACTCGCAAAGGAGTATTGATTCTAAAGGAAATAGAAGTTCTTAACAATTGTTAATAACAGCCGTTTGAAAGTTGTGCGCTTTTGCAGGCAAAAAAGTCTTGACAGCCCTACCCTGTTTGACATACCTTTGTTCGACCAAGCCAGGGATAAAAGGCAGCCACCTGAACGCGGATAACAGCCCGGCCCGATCGAGAGTGAAAGCAAGGGAACCTCGAAACCAGCGGCAAATTCTTCGGAAAGCGCCAACGGAAACAATCAGGTAGATACTAGCAGCGGCAACACAACGCAAGGCGTGAAACCATAGCATGTATGTTCAGAACAATGGGTTTTGGAATGTGCGAAACACGGTAAGCAACGGGTAATTCCAATGCACCGAATTAGAATAATTCCAGAAACGCCTGGAGACAGGCACCCAATCTATGATCCTGTCATAATAACAGTAACTTGGAATCCGGTAAAAAACTACGGTTCTTACCAGATTGAATGGGAGGTTGCTCGGCCAGAACAGCTTCCCATTCTTGTTTTATGCCCTGTCAGTATCCCATAATAAGCCATTTGGCAATTCAGGAATCTTTCCTATCTTTGCACAGTGATTGAGTCAACTGTATAATTTTCAATAAATTTCGAACCATCATTGAAAACAGCATTTGTTTGTTGCAGATGAGATCAGAATATAAATAACAGATATTGAACCGCCGGCCAACAGCCGGTTGATTTTTATAGAAACCCTAATTAATTCTAATTTTTATGAGCAAACTAGCTGTTGTGGCTTTTGGTGGAAATGCATTGCTTCGCGGCGATCAAAGAGGAACCATTGATGAACAGGAAGCCAACGCCCTTTCAACAAGTCAGCGCCTGCTGACACTTATCAAAAAAGACTATGATCTTGTCATTACTCACGGCAACGGTCCCCAGGTTGGTAACATTCTGCTTGCAAATACTGCCGGTGCAACATTGCACGGACTTCCTGATATGCCTATGGATGTGAGCGTTGCATATTCTCAGGGTTTTATCGGTTATATTATTGAGCAACAATTGAGAAACGTGCTGAAGGCAAATGACCTTGAACGTGATATTATCACCATCATCACACAAGTTCTGGTTGACAAGGAAGATCAGGCTTTCAAAAACCCCACCAAGCCCGTAGGACCTTACTATTCCAAAGAAGAATCTGATAGGATCGCAACGGAAACCGGCGCTATTTTCAAAGCCGATCCACGAGGAAGAGGTTTCCGTAAGGTAGTTGCTTCTCCACAGCCATTGGCAATTCTGAACCAAAAGTCAATTGCTAAACTTGCACGCGCACATGAGATTGTGATCGCAGTAGGCGGCGGAGGAATCCCCGTTTTCTTTGCTGCTGAGAACAAGGTTCAGGGAATAGATGCAGTGATTGATAAAGACCTTGCATCGGCTTTGCTGGCAGTTGGCATCAATGCCGACAAATTTTTCATCCTCACTGATGTGCCCAAAGTATGCCTTCATTATAATACACCTCAGCAAAAAACAATTGACCAGATGAGTGTGAAAGAAGCCCGCCAATATATTGAAGAAGGACATTTTGCTGAAGGCAGTATGGGGCCAAAAGTAAAGGCTGCCGTTCATTTCGCAACGCACACCGGTAAAGATGCCATTATCACAAGCACAGAAATGCTTGGCGTTGATAATGGTGGAACACGGGTTTCGGTTGTTTAATATTCCTGATTCAGTTATAGAACAAATAGAAGCATTGAAATGTGCTTTCAGCTTTAACTTAGCATAACACATAAACACTTAAATACTAATAACATGGCTTTTAATCTAAGAAACCGCAACTTTTTAAAACTGCTGGATTTCACACCACAGGAAATCAATTTCTTGCTCAGCCTATCACAGGACCTTAAAAAGGCAAAGTATGCAGGCACAGAGCAGCAAAAACTACAAAACAAGAACATCGCGCTAATTTTCGAAAAAGACTCTACCCGCACACGTTGCGCCTTTGAAGTTGCAGCTTTTGACCAGGGAGCAAGGGTAACATACCTCGGGCCTTCCGGTTCGCAAATTGGAAAAAAAGAATCCATGAAGGATACTGCACGCGTGCTTGGACGTATGTATGATGGCATTGAATATCGTGGATATGGCCAAAAAATCGTTGAAGAGCTGGGCGCATATGCCGGTGTTCCGGTTTGGAACGGGCTTACCAATGAGTTCCACCCTACACAGGTACTCGCTGATTTTCTAACAATGATGGAACACAGCGACAAGCCCCTGCACCAGGTTTCGTTCTGTTACCTCGGTGATGCACGCAACAATATGGGAAATTCCCTGATGGTTGGGGCAGCCAAAATGGGTATGGATTTCCGCTCAGCGGCTCCAAAATCATTGCTGCCAAACGAAGATCTTGTTAAACAATGCCGTGAGATCGCAAAAGAAACAGGTGCAAGGATCACTCTTACCGAAGATGTTGCCGAAGCTGTAAAAGGCGTTGATTTCCTTTACACCGATGTATGGGTATCAATGGGTGAACCTGAACATGTATGGAAAGAACGTATTGAACTGCTTAAACCTTACCAGGTAAATAAGGAGTTGGTAGAATTAACTGGCAATCCGAAAGTAAAATTCCTTCATTGTCTGCCAGCTTTCCATAACAGGGAAACCACCATTGGAGAAGATATCTTTCAAAAATTTGCTCTTAACGGTATGGAAGTAACCGACGAGGTTTTTGAATCGCCATCATCAGTAGTTTTCGATCAGGCAGAAAATCGTTTGCACACAATCAAAGCTGTGATGGTGGCTACACTGGGTAGCTGATTCACTGCATAGTTTGTGATGTACAAGGGTGGTTATCTCATAGGTCGAATCTTGTCATCCTGAACGAAGTGAAGGATCTTTACCTGCCTGTAAGTTAGATTCTTCGCTTCGCTCAGAATAACAACTTACCATAACCCTACAAAATTTGAGACAGTCTGCTTCTATTTTTGCATGCAATTATTTTGAACATGTAACCTTATCTTTGCAGACAGCGTCCTACATTCGCAAACAAACAAAAAACGTATGAAAACCAAATCAACCATTGCGATTGCAACAACTTTACTAATTTGCGTTTCAGTATTTTTAACCGGCTGTGATGAAATGATATCCGGGAGCGGTCGGATAAGCAGCGAAACCCGTGAAGTATCATCGTTTGATGCCATTGAAATCTCAGGTGCATTTCATGTTTACCTTATTCAGGGAAATAATGAAAGCCTGGTGATCGAAGCCGATGACAACCTTTTGCAGTACATTGAATCAGGTGTTAGGGGTGGCAGGCTTTATATCGAACCGCGAGCTTTCAGTTTTCGAAACCCGACTTTAAAGGCATATATTACATTCCGTGATCTTGATGAGATCAGGGCTAGCGGCGCTGTTAAAATTACAGGTGAAACATCATTAGAATTCGGGCGTTTGCTGATTTCTACAAGCGGGGCTTCTGATATTGACCTGGAATTATATGGAGAAAGGCTGGAACTTAAGGTAAGTGGGGCCGGTAAAACTCATATTGATGGTGAGGTTGAAAAAACAATAATACGCTTGTCTGGCGCATCCAAGTTAAACGCTGAATCTTTGTACGTTGAAAAAATGGATATTAATATTAGTGGAGCCGGGTCAGCCAATGTAAGAGTAGAGGATGAACTGGTTGCAAATATATCAGGAGCTGGAAATATCCGTTACATTGGTGATCCCAGGGTTCATTCAAAGGTTTCAGGCGCCGGTAATGTAAAAAGGCTGAAGTAATCAAGTATATATCTTCGGCAAATCAACTCAAGCAGTGCCGGAGTTGATGACATTTTGTAAGTTATAGTTCACTAACACTTCCGTAAATCCAGGTATATAATTGTATTTGCAGAAATGTCGTTTTTTTCTTGACTCTTGGCCGTGTTCAATATTTTGATATCTTTGACCCTCTCTGGAGATTACAAAGATATACCTGGATTCAATGCAGCAACATCAACATTCAGTAAGGTTGCAACTTTGCATATTGCTTTTAACAGCGATCCTATCATTTGTTAGCACGCAATCAGCCTTAAGTCAGCAAACAATGCGCGATAGCCTCCGGAAAGCAATTCATACCGCTAATGAAGAAACACAACGCTTACATGCCAGGGTCCTGCTCGCAGCAGAGTTGATCCCAAAGGAGATGGACTCGGCATATAACCTTATAGCGGCTGCTTCAGAACTAAAACATGCGGATTCAGAAATAGAAAAAGCCGATTACTACAACACATTGGGAGTTTATTATTGGTATAAAGGTGAATTTGATAGTGCAATTCAGGCTTTTAAGCCAATCATCTGTTTAACTGAATCACCACAATTGCTCATGCGGCTGGCGCGCGCCAATAACAATATTGGAGCCATGTATAACCGCCTACAACAGCCCGACAGCGCCAGAAAATATCTTACAGAAGCGCTTCGTATTGATAGCGAAAGAGGCAATAAACCAGGGGTTGCAAAAACCCAGCATGATCTGAGTATCATGTATTACCGCCTTGGAAAATTTGAGTTGTCATTAAGGTACCAACTCGAATCAATAAAAGTTAATGAGGAACAAAATGACACTCTACGCCTGATCCATGGCTACAATGTGCTTGGTAATATTTACTCTTCGTTAAAAAAGGATGACAAGGCGCTGGAAAAATATCTTAAAGCCATTGAACTTGATAGCCTTTACGAACCCACTTCTATGGCGGCTCAATTCTATAACAATATCGCTGCTAATCTTTGTGACAAGCCCGAAGAGTTTGAAAATGCCATCATGTATGCTTCTAGAGGCTTAAAAGAAGCCATCGGGAAGAATGACAATACCCTAATTAGTATTCTCCATTGTAATATTGCAGCAGCATATCTTTCTGTTGATCAGCCTGAAAAAAGCCTTGATGAGCTAAAGACTGCCCTTTCTTATAGCTTAAAAGAAAAGTCGCCAAAAGAACTTGATGGTTTATACCTTACTTTGGCCAAAACGCACCTGATGCTCGGGAACATTGACTCAGCGAAATTTTACGGCAATAAATCGCTTGGAATTTCAGAAGCAAGCAAGGCAATTAAACGGCAAAGCGAGGCTTTAAATATATTGCATTTAGCTGACAGCACAGCAGGCAATTACAGATCATCTCTCGACTATTTTCAAAAAGCCGGTGCATTGAGAGATAGTATGTGGAATGTCGAAAATAGAAATCGCATTTCTGAATTGGAAATCATTTATGAAACTGATCAGAGGGAAAACGCTAACCAGTTATTGGATGAGCAGAACAAGCTAAACCAAAAGGTGATCAGAAACCAAAAACTCCTTATAATATTGAGTATTTCTATTTTGGTTCTAACCATAATTATTCTATTTCGCGAACGCTGGATCAAAAAGAAAATTTTAATTAAAAACGCAGAGATCGTAAAGCAAAAAGATGAAATCAACAATCAAAATTTCAAACTGCTGGAATTAAACAGTACCAAGGATAAATTCTTTTCAATTGTTTCGCACGATCTGCGTGGGCCGTTTTCTGCTTTGGTAAGCCTGCTGCAAATCCTGGAAGAGGAGTACGACCAGATGAATGATGATGAAAAAAGGCAAGTCATCCATCTGCTTCACGAGAGCAGTACCAATACTTTTAACCTCCTCATAAATCTTCTTGATTGGTCGCGAACCCAAACCGGTATGATTGAAAATAAACCAGTGAGGATTGAATTGCACGCAGCAACTCAGAAAGTGATTGATTTGCTTGAAAGCAGGGCCAGACAGAAAAAACTTAACCTCATCATCGAAATTCCTGACTTTCTCTATGCTTTTGCCGATCCACATCTATTGCAAAGCATTCTCATCAACCTGATCAACAATGCAATTAAATATTCAATGCCCGATAACATCATAAGGATATCGGTTTTACCTACAGAGAATGATGTGAAAATCTGCGTGATTGATAACGGCATTGGTATCCCCGAAAACAGAATAAAAGATCTGTTCCGACTTGACTCTAATTTCAAACAACCTGGCACTAACCAGGAACCGGGTACCGGACTTGGCCTCATCATGGTTCATGAATTCATGCAGCTCATTGGGGGTAGAATTTCCATATTCAGCGAAGTTGGTAAAGGAAGCACATTCTGTGTAACCCTTCCGGCAAAATAAAATATTTCCTTTCAAAATATTCTCTTAGAATCGTAATCTGGCGTCTAACATTGCCCTAAGGCCAAACAATAGCAGGCTTTGGCTGTTGTTTCTCTTAAACCGGTTTTTCCGGTTCGAAAATTAGCATGTATAATCCCTTCACGCATTAACATTTCATGGCTTCGCCAGCTATCAAAATACAAGCGGTTCAAAACCAACTTGCTTTTGAAATTGCCACGGTTCAAAAAGCTACTACTACCGAAGCTGCCAGCAATTTCCTGCCAATTAAAAATCATCCTCTCGCGTTATCGTTCTTAAGGACAGTAATCTATTTTGATGTTTTCGACTACCCACTAAATGAAAAGGAAATTTTCGCGTATTGCGATCACAAAATAACGGATATCAATCTTGCCCGGAAGATTTTGCACCGGCTTACAACCACCAATTACCTGAATCTTGATTCAGGATTTTATTACCTCGGCAACGATAATTCTAAGATCAAACGACGTGTTGAAGGCAATAAGCTTGCAGCAAAGCGAATGCGCGATGCCAGGTTTTATTCCAGGATCATTGCAATGTTCCCGTTCACACGAGGCGTATATATTTCCGGTTCATTGTCAAAGAATTACATGGATAAAGAAAGTGATATTGACTATTTTATTATCACGAAGCCAGGTCGTTTATGGCTGAACCGAACCTTGCTGGTGCTTTTCAAAAGGCTTTTCCTGTTTAATTCAAACAGAAACTTCTGCATCAATTATGTTATTGACACCGATAATCTTGCGATCCCCGAACGGAATGTTTATGCAGCTACTGAAACTGTTTTGCTGCTGCCAATGTACAATCATAAGCTTTTCAATGATTTTCTTGAAGCCAATCTGTGGTTCCGCGAATATTACCCAAATTATTCTCTACCCCAACAACGCACTGAACCACGAATTCCACTTTTAAAAAGGTTGGCAGAAAAAATGCTGGACAACGCCTTGGGTGATAAGCTCGAAAATTATTTCTACAAGCTCTCTGTCAGGTTCTGGAAAAAAAAGCACAAAGAAATGGACAAAACTCTTTTTGAACGGAATCTGAAGTCGGCCCGGGGCATCTCAAGATATCATCCACAACGGCAACAATTTCGGATACTCGATGTATATTACCGCAAAATCCGGGAATTTGAAACTGCCACAGGCTTACTTATCAACAAGGAATCCGGCGCTGAATCCAACTAAGTGCAATGACTTCAAAAAGAAACGTATGGATTTTTGGTGGCACGGGATTCATAGGGCAGGCATTGCTTGCCCACCTTCGCTCCGATCCAACCAACAGGCTTCATTTGCTGGTTCATAAAAGAGTGCCTTACCGCATGCTGGAAGACCTGAATATTTTCTCCGGTAGTATTTCAGATTTTGACCCGCAATGGTTTAACAAATATCCGCCTGATGTGATTTTCCACCTTGCAAGGCCTGCAGGTTCATTCTATATCATCAGGACATTGGCAGCAAGAAAAGCAGCCAAAGCCAACGAAAGGCTGATCAATATTATTGATAACCTTCCACATAAACCCGTGGTGATTTATGTTTCCGGTTCGCTGATGTACGGGCCACAGGAACCTGATAATCTTGCTTTTGAAAACACGGCAATTAATCCAACTTCCTATGCAAAGCATTATATTGTTGGAGAAATGCCCTGGATCAATACACAAAAGGAAGGCAGTCTGGATATTCGTTTTGCACGCCCTGCCTGGATTCTCGGCCCTGCTTCGTGGTTCAGGGAGTTTTACTGGAACTATTACAAACAAACCGGAAAAATCCCTTGCTTCGGCGAGGGAACGCAACTGATGTCGCTTGTGCAGCTTGAGGATTGTTCCAGGATGATAAACCAGCTTAGTCTGACAGGCAGTAAAAGCCAGAACCTGAATATTTTTAGTGGTGATCCGATAACACAATCAGGCTTCAGCAATGCCATAGCAAGAAAACTAAATACCAGCATCCATCAAATTTCAAAAGTAGAATTACAACGAAGGTTCGGACCGACGGTAGCTTCGGCACTGCTTTCTTCTATTCCGCTCGCCACTTTATATCCTGATCATCACAAGCAGTCAGGAATCCTTTATCCAGATGCTGATGCCATGATTGACAAAGCACTAAACCTTCTGAAAGACAAATAAGGTGTATTCACCAAATTTCCAGAAAGGTGTGTGATTGAGCCATGAATCAAATTTCCACAGCATTGGGCTGAAACGCCTTAACTTTTGGTTCAGGCCATGATAGAACCATGCCGGATGTTTGATGCAGTATCCGCGCTTCCTCAGCAATTTCATTTCACTGAAAGCGGCTGTGATCTGACCCGGTGTATAACAACGACTTGGAAGCTTTTTAACCGGGGAATAGCCTCCCCAGAATTTCCTCAAACGGGCAAAAGCATTTGAAAATCGCAGTTTCATCATCTCAAGTATCATCCCCGCGAGATAATATTTGTTTACAAACGTGAGCACCATAATTCCGCCCGGAAGCAGCAAGCGCTGAAGTATCAGGGATGCTTTTCTGAGATCCTCAACGGTATTCAGGGCGCCGAAAAAAACATAGATCATATCAAATTGCTGGCCTGGGAAAAGCGACTCAATATCTTCGACGCTTCCTTTTTCCGGTATCACATTTAGCAAGCCTTTGGCTTTGACCCGGTCTTGCGCCAGCTTGCACATTTCGGCGGATATGTCAATTCCGAAAACCCTGGCATCGGGATGGGTCACAGCAAAATGAAGCATATCAAGCCCGGTTCCGTAGCCTATCTCAAGGATGGTGGTAAAAGGATGTCTTTTTACTTCCTCACGAAAAGACTGACGCATTTTCTGAAGCACAAGATTTTCCCAATAACGCTTGTCGAAATCACCTGCATCGAAGTCGTAATATGATTCAACCGCTGTATAATACTCTTTCATCCTTATTGTTTTCGTAAGTAGCCATGAGCCATGCAGCCATACCCCAGAATAAAAACGCAAATTTATCGGAGTTCAGGAAATTATTGAATAACGCATGAAAGAGATAAGTAGAAAGCGCTGCAAAAGCCACAACAATCAATCCGCGATGCGGATGAAAGCGCGCTTTCACAAAGGTGATCCAGAACAATCGAAAAAGAACTAAAATCAAAGCCAGGAAACCGAATATCCCCATTTCACTTAATGCAAGTATGTATTCCGAATGCGCTGTCCCACCGGAGTTCTCAGGAATATTCCAGTGATTTTTAACTGTAAGCCGGTTCATTAATTCCTTTTTCTGATAAGGAATATAAACAAACTGGTAAGTGCCTGGACCAAAACCTGTGAGCGGTTTTTCGGCAAACATTTTCACTCCGGAATACCAGCGGTTCATGCGCTCAATATTTGAAACATCGGTTGTAATGTTCCCGGCCGATTTCAGTTTGCCTGTCCATTCAGTATAGTGCGAACGTGAAACGTAAGGGTTGCGATAAATCGTATCCACAATCTGGTGACGGAAAATGAACATGAACGTTGCTGTTACAAGCGATAAAACAATCAGATGACTGATCCTTGCTCTAAGGGATAGAAGCAACACAACAGACAGAAAGAATCCCAGGCTGAGTATAGCAGCCCTGCTCCCACTCAGGATCACGGCAAAAACAAACAAGAAACCAGTTAAGAATGCCAGGATTTTAAATGATGTTTTTTTTTGCGTACCTGTATACATGAGCCAAAAGGAAGCAACGATGGTGGCTGTCGCTCCCATGATGGTGTGATCCTTATAAAAGGGAAGGAAAATTCCTTTCACAACTGTAATATTCCAATCAAAACCGGAATAGCGAAATAAGGCAAAAACCAGAACAATCAACAATCCGGTGCTGTAAACAACCATGAGTCTTGGAAATAAGCCAGGATGCTGACGGAACAAATAATTCAACAGAAAAAGAAATACCAGTAAATAGGTGATGTTAACAATGGCGAATTTCACTGATACCATTGGCATTACTGAAAAAGGTATTGTTATTAGAAAAATTCCCAGCAAAGGCAGACTCCATCTCAGTTCGCGGCTTATAAAGTCTTTCAAAAATCCGGGATAGCGCAAAACATCCATCATCACTGACAGTAAAGCTATTCCGATCAAAGGCTCGGTAGGAATAAAAACTATAAAATCGCCGGCAACTGCAGTTTCAAAAGAAAAAGGCAGAAAAAAAGCAATAGACGTCATGAGCGGAACTTGCAGTTTAAAGCGTGAAATCAGCCAGGCTGTGGTCAAAGCAAGCGATAATGCAAAAGGTAAAAAGAGAATGGGTTTATAAATGAAAGACAGCAATGCTGCACCGGTCATCAGTGGCAATAATAACAAAAGCCAAAAGCTTTCGAACCATATTGCGATCCTACCTGACATCCCGTTTGATTACCTCAACAACCAACGCAATCAAAACATAAGCAAACACAGCCAGGATCGTCCATAGCAGACGTTTTGGCCAAACCGGGTTTACTTCAGGCAAGGCTTTTGAAATGACATACGCGCTGGGAAGTGCAGTTTCAAAGCCCCGCTGAATAGTTTCGAGGTGGTTTTTTCGTCCGGCCAGTTCTTGCAGTTCAATGGAATAGAGCGTTCTTAATTTGAAGAGCTCGTTGTTGATGCGTTGCTTGTTCTGGGCTGTGAGCAAAGCGTTTTCAAGCGAGTCGAGTTTATTCTCGAGTTCAAAAACGCTTTTTTCTTTGTTCTCAAAGTGGGTTCGGGCATGAATAAATACTTCCTTGCGATTGGCATGAAGAATATCCCCTTTGATGATATCACCAAGCTCAACAAGGGCGTTGGCAATAGCTGCCGCCCGCTCTGGATCATGATCACGCGCCTTTATGGATACAGAATTGTAACGTGTTTTCTGAAATTCAACGCGCTTGCTAATCAATTCATAGAGTTTGCTTCTACCGCCAAGAGCATTTTTATCAATCCTGTCTTCCTCGTCAAAGTTGAAGCGGGCAAGCAGGCTGTCACGAATGCGTGCCGACTGTAGGATCTGAATATGCCCATCAATTTCAACATCATTGGCAAAACCAATTCCTTGTTGCTCAAGTTGCTTGCTAAGCACTGTTAGCGGCACATAAATGAGCGCTTCCGATTGATACAAAGGTTTGATGAACCGGGGCGATGTGATGATGTAAACCAATAATCCAGTAATTAAAGCGCCGATGAATAGTTTACCAAGAAACCGTTTTGCAAATAACCAGCCGAGGCCTTGCTGTGGAAAATTCATGATCGGGATATTTTGAGGTTATAACGATTCAGTTGCAAATAAGTTTGCAAATATTTCGCATGACAGCATTATTGGCAACGCGCCTCTCGCTCTACCTCAGTTCTGGCAATCTACCTGGCGTATAAGGAGCCTTCATTGCATCGAGGCGGGTTTCAACCGTTTTGATCTCGCCTTCGATGTTTCTGAGTTGTTCAAGTATTTCAGGCAATACTCCCCTAACAATTTCGTAGTTGCTGCGCATGGTCTGTGTAGGACTTCCTGTACTTGACCAGGTGGCAGCCAGGATTGCGCCCATGCGATGATTGATTGATACAGCTTCAGGTGGCACTTCTTCAGAGCTTGCCTTTGGCTTGGTCCCTTCAAACCGAAATTCTATATCTTTAAGCTGTTGGTTGATTGACCTTAGCTTCTCAGCCAAATCCTGCGGAACTTCAGGTATGTAGTGCAATGCCTGCCGGATGTTTTCATTTTTAGTGTTCAACTCTCCTGCGAACCGTTGCGCACCATCAGAAACCCGCCTTAGCTCGGCCACCAATTTATGGAAATCTACCAATTCCTTACGGTTCGTAGCTGGCAAGCTTGTATTCTCAAGAACCTTTGCTTCAAATTTTAAGGCATCGGATAAGGGTGTAATTTCACCGTTATGATCCATTTCAAGGCTTACAGTGTAGGTTCCGGGCAAAATCATCATGCCATCAGCGTTATTTTTGTCGGGCTTGAATTCGGCTTTTGCATTGGCCTGGGCTGAGATGTTATCATAGCGCAATCGCCAGTTCACGCGATTAATTCCCTTTTTCGGCGTTTCGTATAACCTGCGAACCACAGCACCCTCAGCATCACGGATCGTAAAGATAAGATAAGGCGCTATCTCATTTTCTTCGGCAACGAGTATTTCCCTTGTTGGTTGCGGAATAGGCTCACTCTTTTCAAAAAGATCTTTTTCCTTTTTCAAGCGCTGCTGTTTAAGCGTTTCGGGAACCTCTTTGAGAAAGTACGTGAAAGTGGCGCCAAAAGGAGGATTCGGTGCAAGATAATACGTTGAGCCTGTTCCGTAACGGCCGCCCTCTTCGATATACATCAAGGCATCCTTCATCGGGAAAAGCAAGGCTTGTTCGCTCTTCAGCTTTTCTGCATTAACGAGGCGCAAAGGACTGTAATCATCCAGAATATAAAATCCACGGCCAAAAGTCGCGATCACAAGGTCATGCTCCCGCTCTTGTATGGCAATCTGTGGTATCTGAATATCCGGCAAACCTGCATTGAACTTCACCCAGTATCTTCCACCATCAAAACTTACGTAAAAGCTGAACTCAGTTCCCACGAAAAGCAAATCGGGATTGACAAAATCCTGTGCAATGGAATGTACTGTTTCATTTGGTAAGTTAGCAGCTATGGAAATCCATGTTCGGCCTTTGTCGGTGCTTTTCAGCACATAAGGTTTGAAATCGTCATTTTTAAGGTTGTTAAAAGTTGCGAACACAATATTTTCATCAAATCTGGAAGGCAAAATATCCCTTACCCAGGTATAATCTGGAACGTCAGGGAAACTGCTTATTTTTCGCCATGTTTTGCCATCGTCCTCAGTCACCTGGATAAGTCCGTCATCGGTTCCCACATAAATCAATCCTTCTTTGAGCTTTGATTCGGCCAATGCCACTATGGTTCCCCATTGTGAAGTGGAAACGTCCTTTGAAACCGCATCGGAAGGCCAGTATTTCCCCATCACTTTGAACTGGTTGCGGTCTTCATCGCGGGTCAGATCATCGCTGATCACTTCCCAAGTATTGCCGCGGTCATCGCTCTTGAAAAGTTTGTTGGCACCCATGTAAAGTCTTGTTTTTGAATGCGGGCTGAGAATGAACGGTGAATCCCAGTTCCACCGGTAATGCAATTCGTCGGCTCGCGGTTCAGGCCTTATTTTGATCCTTTCGCCGGAGCTTTTGTCATAGCGGAATATATTGCCATACTGATAGGCGGAGTAAACAATATTCGGATTACCCGGCTCTATGGCTTGCCAGAATCCATCGCCTCCGAGGGTAGTGATCCACTCACCGCTGCTCACACCATCGCGGTTGATATTGCGCGATGGACCGCCCAGGCTGTTGTTGTCCTGTGTGCCGCCATAAACCCAGTAAAAGGGTTCAGTATCATCAACATTCACACGATAAAATTGCGTTACCGGCAGATTTGTTTTGTGTATGTAATGATCGCCCGCATCATAGGTTTCATATAATCCACCATCACCGCCAATCATCCAATGGTCGGTATTTTTGGGGTTGATCCACATACAATGGTCATCAACATGTCGTTTTGTAAGGCCGATATTGTTCCAGGTTTTGCCGCCATCGGTGGTAACTTTTGATACCACCTCCAATGAATACACTTTGTTTGCATCCACCGGGTCGCAGACAATCATATTGAAATACTGCCCGCTGCTATGATAGTCGCTCATTTTGTTCCAGGATGCACCACGGTCAGTGGATCGAAAAAACCCGCCCTTGCCTTCGCCAGCTTCGATAATCAGATAAACATAGTCAGGGTTCACAGGAGAAACTTCAATACAGCCGCCACCAACATGGCCGGAAGGCAAACCACTGCTGAGTTTTTGCCAGGTTTTGCCGCCATCGGTGGTTTTATGTATACCGGTTTCAGGCCCACCACCAATTTTGGTGAAAAAATGCCGGCGACGCTGTTCCGACATGGCATAGATCACATCCGGATCGCGCGGATCCATGGTGATGTGGTTGATGCCGGTGTTCTCGCTGATATCAAGAACCTTTTCCCAGGTCTTTCCACCATCAGTGGTTTTATAAAGCCCGCGTTCGCCACCCGGACCCCAAACGGATCCTTCGGCTGCTACATAAACTACATTGGAATTACTTGGGTCAATCAATATCTTCCCGATTTGGCGGGATTCTTTCAGCCCCATATTTTTCCAGCTTTTACCGCCGTCCTCCGATTTATAAACGCCATTGCCATAGCCTAGGGCACGCTGGTGTGTATTTTCACCGGTTCCCAACCAAACAACATGGGGATTGTTCGGGTCAATCATAATTGAGCCGACGGCATAAGTGCCATAATTCTCAAATATGGGTGAGAACGTTGTACCATTGTTTACGGTTTTCCAAACGTGGCCAGAAGCAGAACCCACATAATATTCGCTCGGGTTGCAAGGATTGATAGCAAGGTCAGAAATACGGCCTGAGGTGAACGCCGGTCCGATGCTACGCCATTTTAAACCTTTGAATAACTCTGATTTGATCGTATCCAATTCGGGCTGCGTCTTTTTGCCTTTCTGCGCTCCTGCTTGCGGCAAAGCAATTATAACTGAAATCAACAGGACTGACAGGCGGCTCATAAATGAATAATTATTCTTCTGCATGGTATTATTTTGTGGTGAATGTATTGACGAACAAAAATAGAGGATTATCAAATACATAAATCATGTGAACATCCAGATTTTTCAACAAAATGTACAAAATGGTATTAATAAGGTTTTCCGAACCGAAAACCCGGGAAATATTATTACCCTACTTTTGCCGTTTGAATATTTACGATTCCATTTTAACACGATCCCTGGCAATATGCTGCTTGCTGTTTCATTTTTACTGATTTTTTCGTTTTCTGTTTCCCCGCTTTGGAGCCAGGAAGATTATCCTCAGGGTTATTTTCGCTTTCCAATAGATTTTACGCCTTCTTTATCCGGCACTTTTGCTGAAATTCGATCCAATCATTTTCATTCAGGCCTTGATTACAGAACCGGCGGAGTGGAAGGGAAGCCCTTATATGCCGCTGCTGATGGCTTTGTTTCCAGAATACGGATTTCTCCGGGTGGTTTTGGAAAAGCCATTTATCTTGAGCATCCTAACGGTTTCAGCACGGTTTATGCACATGTAAGAAACTTCGCTCCCGGCATCACACAATACATTCGCAGTGAACAATACAAGCAGGAATCCTTTGATGTTGATCTTTATCCCGAACCAAAAAGCATACAGGTTAAAAAAGGGGAAGTGATTGCCTGGAGTGGCAACAGCGGGAGTTCAGGCGGGCCTCACCTGCATTTTGAAATCAGGCATACGCATAATCAGCAACCTATAAATCCAAAACTTTTCGGGCTAAATATCCTTGATAATATTCATCCTGTTATACAGGCATTGAAGATTTATCCTACCGGTGAATATTCCACCATAAATGGAAAGGAAGAAGCACTCACATTCGAGCTTAAAGGAGCCAATGGCAATTACTGGCTCAATCAGGACCAGCCTATCCGCATTGCCGGCGAGGTAGCCTTCGGCATACAGGCATACGATGTGCATAACCACAGCAACCTGAAGAATGGAATTTCAATTATAGACATTTCCATTGATGATAAACTGGTTTTCGCCTATCGTGTTAACGAATTTGCTTTTTCTGAAACCCGCTATGTGAACGCGGTTATTGATTATGAGGAATTAATGCGCAGTAAGCGCAGGTTCATCCAAACCAGGTTGCTGCCAAATAATCCTCTAAGGATTTATCCCATCAACAATAACGGAGGCACTTTTTTATTTGCTGAGCAGAAAAACCATGTTGTAAAAATTGAGGTGAAGGATGCTGCTGGAAATACTGCAAAGTTGCAATTCAGGGTTGCCGGAACGCAACCTTCGGCGGCGCCATTGTTGGCAACTAACACTGACAATAAAACATTTTTCCGGTACGATCGGATCAACCGCTTTCAAAACAATGATTTTGTACTGGAAATGCCCGCCAATGCGCTGTATGAAGATGTTTGGTTTGAATTTGATGAAGAAGCAATGGTCAAAGGAACACTTGCCAAACAATTTCATGTTCATAATAAATATACGCCTGTGCATAGCAATTTCACTATCGCTATGAAACCTGTTATGTTTGATCAAAAACTTAAAAACAAGGTAGTAATTGTAAGAAAGGACGATAACGGAAAATGGAGTGCGGCCGGAGGATCTTTCAAAGACGGTTTTGTAACCGCTTCGGTTCGCAGTTTCGGAGTGTATAGCCTAATGGCTGACACACTTGCCCCGCAAATAAAGCCTTTAAATGTCGTAATCAATAAAAACATTTCGCAACAGCAGGATATCCGGATTAAAATCAGCGATGATCTTTCAGGAATTAAATCCTACCGTGGCACCATGAACGGCAAATGGATTCTCATGGACTACGACGCCAAAAATGATCTGCTCGTGTATGAAATGGACGACAGAACCCAGAAAGGCAGCAATAAATTCAAACTTGTTGTTGAAGACCAGGTCGGAAACCAGGCGGTTTACGAAGCTACGCTCGTGAGGTAAGTTTGGCGTTTGGGCGTTTCGGGTTCGAAGTTCAAAGTTTCATGTTCGCTGTTCGACGTTCGACGTTTAAGATTCCAGATTCAAAATTCAATATTCAAAATGCCGGTCACTGAGTTTGTCGAAGTAGCGTTTGGGGTCGAAGTGACGGGTTCAAGATTCAAAATACAACATTTAATTTTGAGTTTGCTACGAAAGGTCATAATCTGCTTTTTAGTCCCAGATCTTCCACAGCGCAGAACCGATAAAAATCAGCAGTTTGTGGAAGTCCCCTTTAGGGAACTTAGCGAAGCGATCTCACGAACGAAGTGAGTAATTTAGGGGCATATTGACTTTTCGGAGGAGGCTCAACATTCATAATTCATAACTCCTACCCTACCATCATCAAACAAATTTATCAACAAACAAATTCCCGAACTTCCTATCTTTGCGAAATGGAACAAGCTATACTTATCATTGACTTTGGGTCGCAATATACCCAACTGATAGCCCGCAGGATACGTGAACTCAATGTTTACTGCGAAATACACCCCTGCACACATATCCCGGAATTGCATGAAGGTTTTAAAGGTGTGATCCTTTCAGGAAGCCCGGCATCCACGCATGATCCAAATGCACCATTTCCTGATTTAAGCCCATTGGGTGATAAAATTCCTGTATTGGGTGTTTGTTACGGGGCGCAATACCTTGCAAATTTAAGGGGAACCAAGATTCTGCCAGCAAAAATAAGGGAGTATGGTCGTGCGAACCTTTCGTTTATACACGAAGAAAATGCTTTGATGAAAGGCATGAATACCGGATGCCAGGTGTGGATGTCGCATGGTGATACAATCAAGTCAAACCCCGAAGTTTTTGAAATCATTACCAGCACCAAAGATGTGGAAGTGGCAGGATTCCAAATCCTGAACAACCAGGTTTATGGCATTCAGTTTCACCCCGAAGTGTATCACACCACCGAAGGAATGACCCTGTTGAAAAATTTCGTTTATGACATTTGTGGCTGTGAACCCACCTGGACGCCGGCTTCTTTTATTGATATGACCATCAAAGAAATCAGGCAAACTGTTGGTTCTGACAATGTTGTTCTTGGACTTTCGGGTGGCGTTGATTCTTCTGTGGCTGCGGTGCTGATGCATCAGGCAATTGGCAAGCAGTTGCATTGCATTTTTGTTGACAACGGACTGCTGCGTAAAAACGAATTCGAAACTGTATTGCATACCTACCAGGACATGGGCCTCAACATCCGGGGCATTGACGCGGGCCCAAGATTTCTTGATGCCTTGCAGGACGTTACTGATCCGGAACTGAAACGCAAAGCCATCGGAAAAACCTTTATCGAGGTTTTCGACGATGCCGCCCATGCCATCCCTAATGCAACATGGCTCGCACAAGGCACCATTTACCCCGATGTCATTGAATCCATTTCGGTGAATGGGCCATCGGCAACTATCAAATCGCATCATAATGTTGGCGGCCTTCCCGACTATATGAAACTTAAAATCATTGAGCCTTTAAAATCGCTCTTTAAAGATGAAGTGCGCAAGGTAGGCAGGGAATTAGGCATCAGTCCTTTGCTTGTGAACCGACATCCTTTTCCCGGGCCGGGTTTAGGAATCAGAATCCTGGGCAGTATCAGCGCTGAAAAGATAAGGATCGCACAGGAAGCTGATTTTATTTTTATTGAAGCCTTGAAAGAATACGACTGGTACGATAAAGTTTGGCAAGCCGGCGTTATGTTGTTGCCTGTGCGCTCGGTGGGCGTTATGGGTGACGAACGCACCTACGATTTTGTGGTGGCATTGCGTGCCGTTGGTTCAACCGATGGCATGACCGCCGACTGGATTCACCTGCCTTATGAATTTCTTGCCGAGGTTTCGAACCGCATCATCAACAAAGTGAAAGGTGTGAACCGCGTGGTTTACGATATCAGCTCAAAACCTCCGGCAACGATTGAATGGGAGTAGTTTTAGAGACGGAGAGTTGGGGAGATGGAGCGATGGAGTCCCGATGGCTATCGGGATGGAGTGATGGAGTAATGGGTCTGGATTGTTTTAGCCAGTTCACAGAAACGGGTTCAGACAGAAAGAATGAAAATAATAGATGAATAATTATGCATGGACAACATCGCTACAATGCAACAATAAAGTGGACGGGGAACCTAGGCACAGGAACGGATAATTTCAGGAATTACGAAAGAAGTCATCGAATAAGCATAGAAAACAAGCCCGATATCCTTGGATCGTCTGACCCGGCATTTCGTGGCGATAAGTCAAGACATAATCCAGAAGATTTATTAGTAGCCTCATTGTCCTCTTGCCACATGCTTTGGTTCTTGCATTTGTGTTCAGAAAAAGGCGTAATTGTTTTGGATTACACCGACAATGCAACAGGAATTATGGTTGAAACTTCTAACGGCGGGGGGCAATTCACCGAAGTAACACTTAATCCCATAGTAGTTGTGAAAGAGAATTCCATGATTGATAAAGCAAATGAATTACATAAAAAAGCAAATAAGCTGTGCTTTAATGCGAACTCTGTCAATTTTCCTGTAAGGCACAACCCGACGACAAAGACAAAATGAAATTGATTTTTGTAAAGATAGGATTTGAACCTTGAAGGATTGCTCAACAGAATGTTTTACAAAAAACAGCGTTGATAATAATTAAAGATATAATAAAGTGAAAAGATTTCTTATCGTGTTTCTTCTGTTTTATGCTTCAGCAGTAGTATGTGCTCAGCAACCAGGTGCGGTACAACGCTCAGAAGTCATTGAAATGATGGATGGCAAGGAATATTATATTCACCTGGTGCGCCAGGGTCAAACCATGGAAAGCATCGCCGCTGCCTATCAGCTAAGTGTTGCTGATATAAACCGGGAAAATCCGAGACTTAAAGGAATTATTACCACCGGCGATGTGATGAAGATACCCAAAGACATGGGCGCAATCGGTTCTGCTGAAAACTCACCAAAGGCAGAAGCTACTTCTGATCAGAAACCGCAGACCATTCCGGTTCCGTCAAAAACTCCAGCCACTCCAAAAGCAAACTCTCACACCGTTACTGCTCAGGAAACCTTTTTCGGCATTGCCAGGCAATACAGCATTACTGTTCCTGAGTTAAGGGCTGCCAATCCCGGCATCACTGAGCTGCAGCCCGGGCAGGTTCTCGTAATACCAGAAAAAGGTTCAGAGGTTATTGTTCAATCTAAACCGGAAGAAAAACAAGCTGAACAGCCAAAACCAGGTTCGATCCCTGAAACCTATACCGTGCAGGCCGGAGAAACACTCTTCTCCATTTCGCGCAGGTTTAACATGACAGTGGAAGAAATCAACAACCTGAACCCCGGACTAACAGACGGTTTGAAAGCTGGACAAACCATCCGGTTAAAAAATTTTCACGGCACTCAGGAACCGCAATACAAGACTATTCAGGACACCACTGTAACCTACACCTATCACCGGGTGCGACGGGGCGAAACCCTGTTCAGGATCGGAAAACGATATGGAGTGAGCGCGGATGAATTGATAAAACATAATCCTCACGCTGCTGAAGGCCTTCAACCGAAACAGGTATTGCAAATTCCGGTGTATAATATCACGACCAAAAAGGTTTTACAAGAAATCAAACCTCCAGTTGAAGAAGAGGTTCCGGAAATCCCTGGACCTGGCATACCGGAAGATTGCCACCCTCTCGTTGAGCATGGAAAAACCTACAATATTGCCCTTATGCTTCCATTTTTCCTGGATGCTAAGGTAGAATTTCCGACATCCGATTCTCTCACAGGTGAAGAGCAAAGTCTAAATAAATCGTATGAGTTCATGCAATTCTATTATGGCGCTATGCTTGCCATTGACAGCCTTGGTAAACTTGGTCTCAATGCAACAGTGCATGTATATGATGTTGATAACACACCTGAAAGTGTGGACAAGGTACTTGCAAGATCAGAATTGAGCAACATGGATCTTATTATAGGGCCACTGTTTTCAGGTAATTTCGACAAGATGGCACGTTTTGCCGCCAGCAACAAAATCAATATCGTTAATCCGCTTTCTACACGAACCGAATTCCTGCTGAACAATCCATACAGCATTAAAGCCCAGTCATCCTCAAAAGATCAGGTGCATGTGCTGGCATCATTTATCAAGAACAACTTTGCAGGAAAAAATATCATTGTGGTCAGGCAGTTTTCCTTCAGCGAAAACGAAACCTCAGAAATCTTCCGCAAGGAATTCGGAGAAGCAGGATTAAACGAAGTCATTTATATCCGCGACAGCCTGGATGGGGTAAGAAGAAGCCTCAGTAAAACTCGCGAAAACATCATTGTCGGGCTTTCAACAGATAAAGTCTTCATCATGGACTTTATCAGGAAACTCAATGACATCAGGGCTGATTATGATATCACCTGTTTCGGGATGCAAGAGTGGGAAGAGTTTGAGATTGATACCGAACACATTGTCAACCTGCGCCTGCACCTTCCCTCTCATAGTTATATTGATTATAATGCCGAACCAGTAAAAAACTATATACGCTTATTCAGAAATACATATAATACTGAGCCATTGCCAAACCGCTTTGCATTTGAAGCTTTTGATATTACCTGGTATTTTGTGAGCGCCATGATGAAATATGGGGCGGCTTTTGAAGAATGCCTTCCCTCCTACCGTTACCGGGGCATGCAGATTCCTTTCTCGTTCGAACCATTGGGCCGAAATGGATTTGAAAACAAAGGGCTTTCCATCTACAGGATTCAGGATTTCAGACAGATAGAGGTATATCCGAAGTAAATCTTGTTCTACAATACTGTATCTGCTAGGCAAAATTTGCTATAAACAGTATTGAAGCAAAATATTACCCTAATAGAACATGGATTCAAATACTTTGGTCCAACTTCATTTGTGAATCCACTATGTGGAATTAGAATACAAGATCACATGCATATGCTACAATAGTGTATCCGCTACGCGGAATTCGCTTTGTGGAATTCGTATTATTTTTGCAGGAAATCGCTTTAGGCTAAATAGCATTGTAGCAAAATGACAACCAAGAAAATTAATTATTTGTAGAAGTTACACATCTTATTCAACAATACATATCCTCTAAGCTTAATTAGCTGTGCGGAAATCGTATCGTTGTAAGGCTTGATCGCTGTAGGCGATATATTATTGTAGCAAAATGTTACCCAAATAAAACAAAAACCTCGTAGAGGTTTCACAAATAAAGACATAGAATCATTTACCCGGTAAGCAATAGGTTCAAATAAAAACCTGTATTAACGTTTCAGAAATGCGACTGTAATCTTTGTCAATGCTTTCTCATTATCCTAAAGAGCAAAAACAGGTTCAATAAGATACTCAGCACCAAAACCAGATCAAAAAAACCAAAACAGCCTGGCGTTCGGAAAAACCGTGAAACCTTGCCCGGCTCTTTTCTTTCATACCCATAACCTTCAAGCTCTTCAGGAGGAATGATCATATCATCCCTGAAGGTGATGTATTTCACCATATAGTCATAAGCCTGATCATAATTATTTGCGGCAATGTACGCTTTTACAAGGTACATGAAGTTTTCCTTTAGCAAATGCCTGGCATTTATGTCGTAGGCAATTTCATTACTTTGCTGGTAATAACTGATTGCATTTAAGGGTTCATTCTTATGAAGCAAATTTCCGGCAATTTGCGCAAGTTGGATCGCAATACCCAACTGGTTGCCCAGGTCCTGGTCAATTTTTAAGGCCTGTGTAAAATGTGCATTTGATTCATCAATGCGCCCAAGCATTCGTAGTGTCGAACCAAGGTTTGAAAGACAGAGTGAAATACCGGCTTTATCATCCAGCTCAACCTTTAGCAGCAACGAGTTCGTATAAAGATCAATGGCATTCTGATATTCTTCCAGCTCATAATGGATCATTCCCATATTATTCAGGATCATTGATCTTGAAGCATCATCCTCAAGGTCTATTGAAGTTTGAAGCGCCTGTTCAAAAATATCCAACGCCTCATCGTAAAGACCCTGAGTTTCATAAATAGCAGCAAGGTTGTTCTGGCATAAAAGAATATTCGAGACATCGCCACGCTCTTCGTGAATTGCCAAAGCTTTGCGAATACTGGCAAGTGCCTCCGCGAACATTCCCTGGTAGAAATATACCTGCATCAGGTTGAGCCAGGTTTTAGCCTCACCTATGCTATCACCTAAGATTATGAACATGTGCTGCGCCCGCGAAAGAAAATCATGAGCTTTTTTATATTGTCCCGTTTTAATAAATACAAACGCCATATTGTTCAAAACGTTGGAAACACCCAAACTATCAGCAATTGAACTATAAATTTGCAAAGCTTTTGAGAAGGAATCTTCAGCTTCAGGATAAGAACCTTTAAAGAAGTAAATGATCCCAATATTTCTGTGCGCAAGGGCTTCCATACTGCCACACGCATGTTTTTGCGCTAAAACAAGCGCCTGTTCAGCTTTTTCAAGGGCAAGCTGCCGGTCGGAATTCCTGATGTTCTCAGATTCCAGATTTAGTTGCTTTGCAGTTTCACAGTAATCATGAGCAATAAGTATATCCTGCGCAATTGATGCTCTGCAACACGACAGCAAAATGAAAGCCATCAGGATGAATGAATAATAATATTTATGGCCCGGTTTATCCATTTCAACTTCAATTAAATTTGAAATACGGGACAACTTTCTGGTACAAAGCATCATGCATCAAGGGAATGGCATACAGTTCAGCATCTGATTGATAAACACCTTTTTTCACCCGCTGGTCAACGATTGATTTTGCAAGGTAAAAATCAATATACGGGTGGGCGGTCAGGTCTTTGACTTCAGCCGTATTCACATCAATCGTACGTAATGATGATTGATCAAAAATGAAGCTATTCACAATCATTTCGTACCTGGCGCTGTCGAGGCCATACACCTCAAGCAACTGGCCCGGGCTATGAAACCCTCCCAATAACTCCCGATACTTTAGTATACGCCTTGCGAACACCGGGCCTATGCCCCTGACTTTTATCAGCTCAACAGAATCAGCAGTGTTTATGTTAACAATGATATTCGATTTAGCAGGAGGCGCCAGTGAATCATAGGGTTTGTAAGCACTTTTCTTATACTCTTTTTTTTCAGAATATTTTTCACTTTCCGCTATAACAATAAAGGGTTCTAAAATTGAATACTCTTCATCGCTGATTGAGTACATGCGTTTAAAATCCTCTGGCTTTCTGAAGCTCCCACCACTTCCGGTAAAGTTTTGAATATTCCTGATTTGCCGCATATTCAATCCCAGTTTCAACCATGATTCTTCGGTCATCTGATTGGGATCAAACGGAAAAGGATTGAGCTTGATCTCTGCAATTTCCCTATCGGGACGGTTAAATGCAGGAACAGCAGCCTTTGCTTCGGCCATTTCTTTTTCCCTAACTGCGCGTTCTGCTTTTTCAAGCGCCAGCACCATTCGGTCAAATTCTGTAAAATCCGGCTCAGGGTTCGTAAAATAAAACGGGGAAAATATCCTGAAAAGCAACAATAAGGAAAGAATAACCAGCAAGACATAAATGCCCCTCAGGTCCTTGCGGGAAAATGAAAAGAAATCTTTCAGTGCTTGCCACATTCTTAACGCTATGATGGGATTAATGCGTCGTAAAAATATGAAATTAACTTTAAGCCATCAATACTAGCCAGGTTGCCAGGTCAAAAAATTATCGGTACTTTTTAATCTCACCCGATTTAATGCGACTAAGATAAGACTTGACATCACGCCTTACTTCCGGTGCCATGATAAGAAGACCGAGAATATTTGGAAAAGCCATTGATAGGATCATCATATCAGAAAAATCAACAACAGCGCTTAAACCCGAGGATGAGCCAACGATGATGCATGCCAGGAACAGCACCCTGTAAACGGTATCAGATACTTTACGGCTGCCAAATAATTTCTCTGAGTATCTCCCAAAAAGAAAGTCGAAACCCTTGATGCCATAATACGACCATGAAATCATTGTTGAAATTGCAAAAAGGAAAACAGCCAGCATAAGTACATAAGGGAACCATGAGAACACAGTGCTAAATGCTTCGGAAGTTAGCGCCGAACCTTCAAGGCCAAGTGGGTTGTTATGCATCTCGGTGAAGATGATTACCAACGCAGTCATGGTGCAAATAACCACAGTATCAATAAACGGCTCAAGGAGAGCTACAAAACCCTCTGAGACAGGTTCTTCGGTTTTAACAGCCGAATGAGCAATCGGCGCGGAACCGACCCCGGCTTCATTCGAAAATGCTGCACGTTGAAAACCAACAATCAGCACGCCTATAATCCCACCTTTTATAGCTTCAGGATTAAATGCTCCTTCCCAGATCAAATAGAAAGCCGAAGGTGCATCCTTATAATTGATAAGTATAATTACAAGCGCTGTAGCAACATAAAGAATGGCCATGAAAGGCACAATCTTGCTTGTAACACTGGCTATACTTTTAATCCCGCCAATTATTACAGCGCCAACAAGTATGGCAAGTATGACCCCATACCAGAATCCATACCCTGAAATAGAAGGGATTACATAAGTGAACTGCGAAAATGATTGGTTGGCCTGAAACATATTTCCGCCACCAAATGAACCGCCGATTACGAGGATTGAAAAAATGACTGCCAAAACCTTTCCCAGAGTTCCGAGGTTTCGCTTTTTAAGTCCCTTGCTCAGGTAGTACATTGGCCCGCCAGATACTGAGCCGTCAGGATTAATGTTACGATATTTCACCCCTAAAGTACATTCAACAAACTTGGAAGTCATACCCAGCAAGCCGGCAACGATCATCCAAAAGGTTGCCCCTGGCCCACCGATAATAATGGCAATGGCAACGCCGGCAATGTTACCTAATCCAACGGTAGCTGACAGCGCTGTTGCCAGCGCCTGAAAATGGCTGACTTCACCTGAATCGTCAGGATTATCGTATTTGCCCCTGACTACCTGGATTGAATGAATGAAACCGGTAATATTAACAAACTTGAGATATACTGTGAAGAAAACAGCGCCAAGTATAAGCCAGACTACCACAAGGGCTATGGGCTTTCGCACAGGATCGCCATTTTCATCAAGAATTGGCACGCCTGCTTCATCATAAACAACCGGGTCGTAAAGCCCCAGGGCTGCAAATGGATCGTAAAAAAGCACACTGCCAATTCCTTCTACAATGGGTTCGAAGAATGAATTTACACGCTCACTAAGTGTAAGATCCTCAGTGTTAATATCGGTTGCAGCAGGTTGATCCCTCTGCTCAGTGGTATCTGATGACTGAATAGTGGTTTGTGATTGTAAAATTGCAGGAAAACTTAGAACCAGGCAGATGAGCAAAGGCAAAATACGTTTCATAAGCAACGGGTTAGTGAGAAGTTGAGAAATGAACAGTTTTTCAAGAAACAAAAATCAACAAAATGATGGGAACCTGAAAGCAAATTGTGGATTATTTGAGATTTTTCTCAACCACAAGCAAAAATTGTTCTTTTCTTTATCTAAGCAACTCATTACCAATCCGGCAATACAAACACTTTTTGTGATCGCAATATGACATTTTCAGGTTCAGCAATGCCTGTGATGCAAATGCATCTTTGACCGGAATGCCTAAAGATTTCCATTTATTTATGGTAGCATTTTGTTCAGCAGGCAATGCTTCCAGAAAGTCAAATGCCCTGTTCTTGAATTCATCTGACTGATGGAGTCTTCCATAACAAAACAACATGGGAACCACAGCATTGATCAATAAAAGATCTATTCCCTGTTCGCCGAGTAACTTGGGAGCCTGATCATTGGACGGCTTATCGAATCGATAATGCGTATCCCAGTATTCCGAAGCTTTTAATTTGAACAATGATCTAAGCTGATCTATTTCTTTGGTTTCGAGCACACGCGAAAAAAGTGAGTCAGTGCTTTGCATAAGCGCAGAAAACTGGGCCAGCCTGATTGTTGGAAAAGCTACCGGGCGAAGCCGGAGAAACTTCCAAACCGATACATCCATTGGTTGCAAAGAATATTTATTCTTCAAGAATTCATATTCCTTTTTAAGCAATGCAGGATATCCATCAATGTTATCGTGAGCCAAAAATCCGGCCTGGCCAAAAATTAAAGCATCAATTTGTACCGGCTGATCGTAATGTCGGGCCAATATCTTATAAGGTAGCGATGCTGCCAGCATTTCAAATGGGAGGGTATTGATCTTCAATCCGAATGAACGGGCCAGCAAACGGTAAAATGTTTCTTCCCAGTCATTTCCGTTTGCCTTTAGTATCATTTCAATTGCGGCAGTTTTGGCAGCCAATCTTTCCACTAATTGGGTCTCGATCCATGAACCGATGACAATTTCAGGGCATGATTTGATAATCCGGGCACATGGGATCCAAAGCTTTGAGCTCATCAAATCTTTGTAAGTCTCGTAAATTGCAAGGGGAATGATCTTATCACATTCCAGGCAGGGAATTACCTGTCCGTTTGTGCGTTTAGCCGGCTTATCGTTGTTCAGAACCAAATGAAGGATAACATTGTCATAACTGCTGTCCTTATCATGGTTGTGATCGTACCACGATGAAGCTTGAATATGGGCTTCCACATTTCCAGCCCAAAGTGTATCACTAATACGTAACCGGGCATCAACAAAATCAGGGCCGGCATCCGTGTTTTGAACCCCTGGTTTGATCACTTCAATGGGTTCGTTAAGCGTGGTAGTTAGCGGAGAGATGAACAAACGATATTTCCAAAGGAAATGCAGGAATTCTTCCTTCATCTGATTTTTTTTGTGAAAATAAATAAATTTTACCGGATGTGCGCAATATATGCCTATATTTGGGAAACTATTTTGCAGCTTGTGCCCATGTAGCATTAAATGGTGAAGCAATTGTAGCAAAGCGAAATATTTGCTATTTTTGCGCAACATTTAGCCTGCAAAACGAGTTGAAGAGAAATGGAAGATGTGAGTGTTTTAATCTCGGGTATTGACTTTAAGCTCAGGAAGCTGGCAAAGGAACACAAGCTGATTCGGCAGGAATACGCAACGTTGATTGAAAAGACAGAATTACAGGAACAAATTATAAACCATCAAAAACAACTTATAAACGAACTACAGGAAAAAATCAAGACTGTAAGCATAGCAAAAACGCTGGCATCGCGTTCTGAAATATCTGATGCCAAAAGAAAAATTGGAGACATGGTGCGGGAAATTGATAAGTGTATTGATCTTTTAAATAAATAGATTCAGTTAAGGAACAACAATAATGGATAAACTGGCCATCACAGTGGTAATAGCAGGGAGGCCATACAGGTTGACCATAAATAAAAAGGATGAAGAATTGGTACGAAGCGCAGCAACACTGATAGAATCAAAGATGAAGGATTATGCTAATAATTATGCATTTAAGGATCAGCAGGATTTGTTGGCTATGGTATCGTTGCAGTTTGCTACCTCAACACGAAACTTTGAAGAAGACTCTGATTTCAGGGATCATCAGCTTAAGAACAGACTTATAGAGATTGACAATCTGATTACTGAAGCATTGAATTAAAAAAGAGATTGATATACAGCGTTCTTTGAAAAACATTTAAGACAGGCCCGCATTAATTCATACTGTTTGGAAACTCAACATTATTTACTTTAGAGCATAGCTCTATAGTTTCAAGAACAGGCCTCAATCCCACCCCGGTGGGATTCTCAGATTCTGAGACAGTGGACGTTCGACAGACTTGGCAGCTCTATCCATTTCGTTTGGGGTTTCCTAAACGATGAATTAATTGCGGGCTTTTTCTTTTTTCCTGTTCGCTTGTAAAAAGCACAGGTTTAAAGAATTGCAACTCCAGCTTTTCCACACCAATTTATTCACCCTTTACTAACATTTTACTCATATGGAAACAGTATTGTTAATAGCGCTTGGGGTTGTTGCCGGACTTGGCCTGGGCTTGCTTATTGCAAGCACAGTGGGCAAGAAAGCCATCAACAGGAAGAGCAGGCATCTTTTAAAAGAAGCCGAAGAAAAAGCAGAGATTTTAAAAAGAGATAAAATCCTGCAGGCCAAAGAAAAGTTTTTACAACTTAAAGCAGAACACGACAAAGAAGTACAAGAAAGGAACCTGGAATTACAAAGAGCAGAAAACCGATACAAACAAAAAGAAACGGCTCTCTCACAAAAGATGGAAGAAACTCAGCGTAAACAAAAAGAAGTAGCAACCATCAAAGCCAATCTTTCGTCGCAACTTGAAATTATCAACAAGAAACAAACAGACCTCGAAAAAGAGCATAGCAGACAAACTGAACTACTTGAGTCCCTCTCAGGCATGTCGGCAGCAGAAGCAAAAGAACAACTTATTGAATCACTGAAAGAAGAAGCCAAATCAGAAGCCATGATCCAAATCAAGGAGATCATGGATGAAGCCAAGCTTTCTGCAAATTCTGAAGCCAAAAAAATCATTATCGAAACCATTCAACGCACAGCTGCAGAACACACCATTGAAAACACTGTGTCGGTTTTTAACATTGAAAGTGACGAAATCAAAGGCCGCATAATTGGTCGCGAAGGACGTAATATCCGTGCACTTGAAGCCCTTACCGGCGTTGAGATTATCATTGACGATTCTCCGGATGCCATTCTTCTTTCTGCTTTTGATCCGGTTCGCAGGGAAATTGCAAGACTTTCGCTACATAAACTTGTAACCGATGGCCGGATTCATCCAGCCAGAATTGAGGAGGTGGTTGCCAAGACAAAAAAGCAAATCGAACAGGAAATCATCGAAATAGGCAAACGCACTACCATTGATCTTGGCATCCATAATATGCACCATGAGCTTATCAGGCTTATCGGAAAGATGAAATACCGTTCATCGTATGGTCAGAACCTATTGGAGCATAGCAAAGAAGTAGCTTTGCTATCGGCAACAATGGCTGCTGAACTTGGTCTGAGCCCCAAAAAAGCCAAACGTGCCGGGTTGCTGCATGACATCGGAAAAGTTCCGGATAACGAGTCCGATCTTCCACATGCTGTCCTCGGGATGAAACTTGCCGAAAAGTTCAAGGAAAAGGAAGACATCTGCAATGCTATTGGCGCCCACCACGACGAAGTGGAAATGGAAACCCTTATTGCTCCAATCGTGCAGGTGTGTGATGCTATTTCAGGAGCGAGACCAGGTGCCAGACGGGAAGTGGTGGAAGCCTATATCCAGCGGTTAAAGAACCTCGAAGACCTTGCCCTCTCCTACCCTGGAGTTGTTAAAACGTATGCGATTCAGGCAGGCCGTGAACTACGCGTAATCGTTGGAGCCGAAAAGGTGAATGATACCGAAGCTGCGCAGCTCTCGTATGATCTTTCACGAAAGATACAGGACGAAATGAGTTATCCCGGCCAGATCAAGATTACCGTGATCAGGGAAACCAGGGCAATCAATTACGCGAAGTAGTCTCTTAAATATGGTAAGATGAGAAACTGAGAAACTGAGAAACTGGGATTTCCATGCGCTCGTATTCTCATTTTCTCACCTTCTCGGTTTCAGCATTCGGCATATGGAGTTCAAAGTTGCGGGTTCAAGGTTCAAGGTTGAGTCCACTCTGAAAAGTCAATTTGCCCCTAAATCCCCTAAAGGGGACTTTGACAAATTGCTGATTTTTAGCGTTTCCCCTTTAGGGGTCAGGGGTTAAAAATGACAAAAATCAGCAACTTGTGACTTTTCGGAGTGGACTCAAGGTTCAAAGCTCCGGGTTGCTTTTTTCTGGTTTCAAGTTCCATGTTTCTTGATTCTTGTCTCTTGTTTCTTGTGTCTTGATACTTCTGTCTTGATTCTTGTCTCTTGTATCTTGATTCTTGTGTCTTTTCTTGGGATTTGGGGCTTGGAATTTGGGTCTTGCCTCTCATGTCTTCACAGCATCATCACCCCTTCGATCTCAGCAACCTGCCGGTAGCGGGAAATAACCTCATCGGGATTTAGCATTACAATTTTCACCGTAACGCTGATATAATTCCCTTTATTACTTGTTTTTTCAAAGAACCTTGAGTCCTGTTCAAATATCTGTCGCAAAAGGGCCATTTTACGGTTGTCGTTTGGCAAAATAAACTTAAACATGTATACCGAAGGCCATGAAGTATTGGTCTTCAGCCGTGCATGGAGGTTCGTATAAAAATCGTTGTTCATCAATGGATCAGGGATTAAATCATTCATAAACATTCAACCCCGTGTAACGATTAAAGTTCAAGAAAGGGATTACTTAAATGAACAGAATGGAGTTGGAAAAGTGTTAAGACATGCGTAATCTTTTCCAGAACCGGGTCAGCAATATGCCTGAAGAAATGGCAAGTCCTGCGAATACCAGCGTCGCCGTATGGTTCGCATACAATAAATTCCCAATGGTAAATAATGTGCTGTATATCATCACACATCCGAGCATCATGCACAAAAGACCGGTTGGAACATCCCAGCGCAAATCGCTTTCCTTGATAAGGTTGATATTTTCGGCTTTAGCTTTATCCACAACTGCCTTCCAGCCAGGCCCGCCCGGCCTGATTTTACGGTAAAAATTCCTCAATGTGTCATCGTTTACCGGATGCGTGAGGAAAGTAACTATTATCCACGACAAAGTTGTAAGCGTTACTACACCTGTAAATTTGAAGATATTCCAATAAGTTTCAGAAGCAGCAATTCCAAAAACTTCAACCCTGCCCTCGCCTGTTGATTGGAGCACAAAATTTTCAACAAGAATAAAAACGAGGGAGAAAACTCCGGCTGCTGCCATAGCCGAGAGTTCAGAATATGCGTTTATCCGCCACCAGAACCACCTTAAGATATAAATCAAACCAGTACCGGCGCCAATCATCAGTAAGTACTGGAATGCCTGAAGTGCGTTTTGTAATACCAACGCAAGCAAGACTGAAAAAAACATCAATACAACGGTGCTGATCCGTCCAAATCGTACCTTTTGCCGTTCTGATGCTTTGGGGTTATAGAATCTGCCATAGAAATCATTTACAAGATATGACGAGCCCCAGTTTAGTTGCGAAGCTACTGTTGACATAAAAGCGGCGATGAGTGAGGCAACCACAAGTCCCAATAATCCGGCAGGAAGGAATTCGCGCAGCATGGCCGGGTAAGCGAAATCATTTTTAATGTATTGGGTCGAAACTTCCGGAAAAGCATCAATCATTGACTGGATATCCGGGAAAATTATGAGCGATCCCAATCCGACAATGATCCATGGCCACGGACGCAATGCGTAATGGAAAAAGTTGAAAAGCAATGTGGCACTCACGGCATGGGTTTCGTTTTTAGCAGAAAGCATACGTTGGGCCACATAGCCTCCGCCGCCTGGCTCAGCACCCGGATACCAGGCCGCCCACCATTGGATGGCAATCGGGATCAGAAAAATACTTAAAAACAACTCTGGCTGAGAGATGCTTGGCAACAGGCTCAGTTTATCACTTACAGCAGGATGGGAAAACAACGCAGTAAGCCCGCCTACCTCAGGCGACCGGGTCACATACACCGCAGCAATTACAGCACCGAGCATGGCAAAACTGAACTGAAACAAATCGGTCCATAATATTGATTTCAAACCGCCAATTCCGCTGTAAATCACCACAACTACAGAAGCGATAATAAGTGCTGGTGCAGGTTGTAAACCTAGCATTACTGCCGCAATCTTAATGAACGCCAACGATACACTGGCAATTACCATGACATTGAAAAAGAATCCCAGGTAAACAGCCCTGAAGCCTCTCAAAAAAGCAGCCGTTTTCCCGCTGTAGCGCAATTCGTAAAATTCAAGATCTGTCATTACTTGTGAACGGTTCCAGAGTTTTGCATACACAAAAACAGTAAGCATACCGGTGAGCAAAAAAGCCCACCATAGCCAATTACTGGCCACACCACCGGTTCGAACCATATCAGTAACCAGGTTGGGTGTATCGGCCGAAAAAGTTGTGGCTACCATAGAAACACCCAGCAGCCACCACGGCATATTCCGACCCGAAAGAAAGAAATTGGTAGTATTGTTACCAGCATTCCTTGAGGAAATGAAGCCAATAGAAAGCAGAACCAGAAAGAAACCCAAAATGATAATCCAGTCAATCGTTTGTAAAATCATGGCAGTTAATCGTTTATTTAAATTGCAGGCTCAATAGTTAGGAGCGTCTAAAGTAGAATGAATTTATGAGATAAAAAACAATGACTTTCTTTGCCCGAATAAAAAATATCGTATATTTGCACACCTTTTTAAGGGAATGTTGGATCGGTAGTTCAGTTGGTTAGAATACGTGCCTGTCACGCACGGGGTCGCGGGTTCGAGTCCCGTCCGGTCCGCTCCTAAAATTACAATCCTTTCAATTAACGCTAATTATCAAGTAGTTAGCGTTTTTTTATTTGCCTCAGTTCCTGCCCTATTACAACAGCATACCGGTCAACCGATTCCTATAGGAACATCAGCTCGTTTGCAACTATCCAACCTTCCTTAAAGGAACAGCCTCATAAATCCTCCAGGTTTTAGATGCTAATTATTCCAAACTAACACTCTAGCATCTATAATAAATACAATTCCCTAACATCTGGTCAGCCCGGCTAAGGATTATTATTTATGTGAACCATCAATTGGTTACTGTTATGTGTTGACTTCATTTTTCATTTATCGTATTTTTGCGATGTTGTAACTTCCTGATATCGGCGTACTACATTGCATTAGCAACAGCCTTTTCATTTGAGCTACTCACTATTGAAATGGTCAGTTTGTTCTGCTATTTCAAGTTACAGTTGTGTTCAGAAAAGCCTAAAATGAAAACTTTCAAATAAATGTGATTTAGTTAAGAAATAATTAAACTGCAATGAAACAAATATTCACACTCTTCTTCATTTTCAATGCATTCGTTCTTTCCTCACAAGATGCCTTGTTCGACCTGTCTTATGTACACGAATCCTGTAAACACAATGAGCATTTACTGAGATTGTTTACGATTAATGGAGTGCCTCAACACCAGAATCTTGATGATACATTAATCATTCTTGTTAATAATGGTTATTGCCTTGGGTTCTCAAAAAAGTACAACCAACCTCTTTGGGCTGCCTACCAGGTATCCAAATCCAGAAAAGAAGTGGATTATGAACGATTTCCATTCTTTGCTGATGATGTCAGGCTTCCGCTAGCTCATCAAATTGGAACTGAGACCTTTGGTGGTGGTTATGACAGGGGTCATCTGGTACCCAACTCTGCCATTAATAAACAATATGGCAAAACCTCCCAAATGGAAACCTTCCTGATGAGCAACATCTCTCCTCAGAAGGCAGAACTCAACCAGGGAGTCTGGCAAAAACTGGAAGCTGAGATTCCTGGAAGATATTGCAGCCGAAGCAATAGCTTTCCTCATGTTTGGGTGATCGTCGGACCGGTTTTCTCACAAACACCCGATACACTTCATCGAAAAAATGGACTGAAGGTACCAGTACCTGAATCTTTCTTCTGTATTTTATCAAGACCCGATAGCAATCCCTGGACAACGCCGGTAATAGATCATTATTTATCCTTTTTAATACCGCAAAATGTTCTCCGCAACCAGAAATTAGATGAATCGCTCATCATCAGCATAGATGAAATTGAAGCATTAACGAATCTCAATTTCTTTTCCGATTTCACTCCTTATTATCAAAATAAGCTCGAATCAGATAAGCCAACATCCGTTTGGTAAAATATTAATAAGCAATTCTATTCATTTTCCTTAACTGAGTTGCAGTTTCGTTTCGCTTTAACACAAGGCAATTCAAGGAAGTGAAAAAAACCTATATGATGTTTTAAGTGCAGGCCTCAAGTTAGTTTGCATCTCTATTGCTTTTTACATATTCCAGTACCTAGCTTTTCATCCACCCTATCTAGAATCATTATTTATAGCCGTGGTTGCCGCATTATCATAACCTAATTAATTGACTTTGGGGTATTTAATGTCGTATCTTTAAGACTTCTTAAAATAACACCAAACCATCATAACCATTTATGACCAAAACCCCTACCCATGAGAAAACTGATTTCTACCACGATTTGCCTCCTAACAGCAACGCTTTGTATGGCACAAAGCGGCTCATTCAGCAACATTACGGTTAGCCAGCGAACCGATGGCAGCGGCTTTGTTGATGTTTATTTTACCCTGAGTGGTCCAGGAGCTGCCTACGACCTTAGCCTTGAGGTGCGCTTTCACAGCGATAGTGCATACATACCAATTCCTGAAGAGTTTCTAACAGGTAGTTATATGGGTATCACTCCCGGAAGCAGATCCCTTGTCTGGGATGGCCTGGGCAGTTTCCCGGGAACCTACAGCCCTGATGCAAAACTGAAATTGATTGCGGTTGAAACTGAACCTTGCCCTGAAACCATCACAGACGTTGATGATAACATATACAACACGGTTCAGATAGGCGAGCAGTGCTGGATGAAAGAAAACCTTAAAACCACAAAATACCGCAATGGATCATCCATTGAATATCCGGGCAGCGACAACGAAGCCTGGAGTAGTAATATAAACGGCGCTTATGCCTGGTATGATAATGATATTGCAATGAAGGACGCTTATGGCGCGCTTTATAACTGGCCTGCAACTTCAAATTCTAAGGGTTTATGCCCTGCAGGATGGCATATTCCCAGTTCTGATGAATGGATCCAATTGGTTGATTATCTTGTTGACCAGGGCTATCCTGACCAGTGGGACAATCCGAACGGTGCAGGCAATGCCCTGAAATCATGCCGGCAGGTAAATTCACCTTTGGGCGGAGATTGTAATACAACCGAACATCCGCGCTGGAATGCGCATAGCACACATCATGGTTTTGATGTTTTTGGTTTCTCAGCGTTGCCAGGTGGCAACCGTAGTTTTGGCCCTTATGAGAGCATTGGTGAAGGGGGCTACTGGTGGAGCTCCACTGAATATTACGATCTCGGAATCGGCTTCTATCTGTACTTCAGTTATGGCAGTACAGAAATGCATTCTGACAATTATCAGGAAGTGGGCTTTTCCGTCCGATGCATCAGGAGTGGACCTATGGTGGATTTGCCAACTGTGATAACAAACCCTGTGACCAATATAACAGCCACCACAGCTACTTCAGGTGGAAATATTGCCGGTGATGGCGGTGCTGAAATCACAGCCCGCGGTGTTGTCTGGAGCACTTCTGTGAGCCCAAGCCTTGAAAGCAATGATGGCTTTACCACCGATGGAGAAGGCACAGGTGAATTCAGCAGTGAAATAACCGGACTTATTGCCCAGACGACTTATTATGTGAGGGCTTATGGCACCAATAGTGCCGGTACAGGATATGGAAACCAGGTACAGTTTACCAGCGGTGAATTTATATGTGAAACCTCAGTTTTGTATGATATTGATGGCAACACATACAATACCGTACAAATTGGCGACCAGTGCTGGATGAAAGAGAACCTGAAGACAACAATGTACCGCAATGGCGAATCCATTGTTTACCCGGGTTCTGATAACACTGCCTGGCAAAATAATACTATCGGAGCCTATGCATGGCATGGCAATGATATGTCGTGGAAGGACAATTACGGAGCATTATACAATGGATATGCAGTAACGAATGTCAATGAACTTTGCCCGGCAGGATGGCGCGCTCCATCAGATCAGGAATTAACTCAGCTCACTGATTTTATTAATGACATCAATGTTGGAAATATTTTAAAATCCTGCAGGCAGATAAATTCTCCATTGGGCGGGGATTGCAACACATCAATACATCCGCGATGGGAAGCTCATGCTACACATTACGGAACTGACGCATTGGGTTTTTCATTCCTGCCCGCCGGCTCCCGCGGTGCAAACGGCTCATACAACAATTTTGGCACCTACGGTTACCTTTGGTCATCCACCGAGGTATCCACCACCCTGGCATGGTACAGAGATTTAGGTAACATGAAAAGTACAGTTTACCGTAACAATATTAATAAAGCTAATGGCCATAGCGTTCGTTGTGTGAAGAATGACGCCAACTTTACCGGAGGCCCAACCAGCGGCTTAGCACCACTAAACGTAAACTTCAATGACCTTTCAACTAACAATCCAAGTAGTTGGCTATGGGATTTTGGCGATGGAAATAGTTCATCAGCGCAGAACCCTTCTCATACTTATTATACACCTGGCACTTATTCAGTCACACTTACCACTTCAAGCGGTGGTGTAAGCAATACCAAAACCAGGACTGACTATATTTCTGTATTACCCTACATTGAAATACATGAGGCCTGGTTCCCTTTTGATGGTAATTTCTTTGATTACTCGGGTAACAACTATCATGGTGTGAACATGGGTACAACCTGGACAACAGACAGATTTGGAATCCCAGGCAAAGCCTTGTCATTCAACGGCAGCAACTCTGGTGTGATGTTAAACAGTGGATACCCCCCTGTTTTTAGTGGAAGTTTGACCTTTTCATGCTGGATGTATTTTAATGACGACAGCCGTGGCATCTTATTTGGCAGTTACAATACTGCCTATAATGTTAACTTCGAGAAACATACCGATTACAGGCTTCGCATTTACTGGAATAATGGCGAAAGAGATTTATATACGCCTCCTGGTGTGGTTTCGGCACATTCCTGGTATTTTGTAACCTTCATCAGAGATGTCATTACTGATTCATTCCATATTTATTTAAATGGCCAGCTAATAGAAACCTTCCCCGATGTAGGATCCAATATTGCCCCTGCCGGGCCATTCTTTATTGGACGGGATTCCAGGACAGGACCAACAGTTGTTTTCGGAAAGATGGATGACATCCGCATTTACGGAAGCGCCCTATCTGATACTGAAGTCTTGGCACTCTACAACGAAATTTCCACACTGCCTTATCTTTCAACCACTCCGGCAACCGTTATAACCGAAATTTCTGCAATATCAGGAGGGCAGGTAATCCATGCCGGTGGTTCCCCTGTTACCGACCGTGGGGTAGTTTGGAGCACACAGGCAAACCCAACAACGGCTAGCAACCTGGGCATTACTGCCGATGGTTTCGGCTTAGGTGAGTTCACTAGCAACCTAACCGGCCTTGACCCTGCAACCACTTATTATTTGAGGGCTTACGCCAGCAACGCCACTGGAACAGCATACGGAATCCAACTCAATTTTACTACCGGTTCCTTCGTAATAGATAACGACGGCAATGTTTACAATACCGTGCAAATTGGCAACCAGTGCTGGATGAAAGAAAATCTCAAAACCACGCAATACCAGAATGGTACCCCCATTGAATATCCCGGCAGCAGCAACACTGCATGGGAATACAATACGACGGGCGCATATGCATGGTATAACAATGATAGTACTTATAAGGACATCTATGGCGCCTTGTATAATGGATATGCAGTATGCAACGCAAATAGCTTATGTCCAGCAGGATGGCATATTCCTACAGATGATGAATGTAAAATATTGGAGGGTACTGCGGATAGCGATTATGTCGTTGGAGATACTATCTGGAACAGTCATGGATTGAGGGGCTTTGATGTTGGCAAAAACCTTAAATCCACAACCGGATGGTACGGTGGCGTAGGAACGGACCTTTATGGATTCAGTGCTTTGCCTACAGGCCGTCGCTACACAACTGGGACATATGATGGTCTTGGTGGCAGTGGAGGCTGGTGGTCATCGAGTTTGTATTCGTTTGGCCTAATGACCAGATACTTGACTACTCAGGATGGTTCTTACCGGTTGTGGGACTCTTATACAATTGGAAGGCCGGTGCGCTGCCTTAAAGATTAGGCTTAATACTGTCAGCTTACTGAAATACATCAGTACTGTCATACCGAACCAAACACAAAAACAATAAAATCCCCAATATCATGAAATCAAAAATCAACATACACGCAATGCTGCTCATCCTTGTTTTTGCAGCATGGAATATACAGGCACAGGAAATTACAGGCTATTCACCTCCTTTCAACTTCGATGCGAGGGTTACCCATTTGCAGGGAACTGTCAGTAATGAGGGAACAGCTATTGAAGGTGCAGTTATCTTACTTATGAACACGTTTAATAGCTATGAAACAACCAGCGGCATTGACGGGTCATATAGCATTGACTCGGTTCCTATGGGCAACTATATGCTTTCAGCCACTAGAACAGGCTACTATTTATTGAATCAGGAGGTATTTATTACCGGAGATACAACACAAATTATTGATATAAGCCTGATCCCATACGGAGATGAGTCATTAATCATCAATAATTCGCTTACTGCCTTCGCCGATGATATTGTTGAAGACCCGCCCAACTTTTTTACCCTGACCGGCAATGTGCATATCAATAATATCCTTCATTTTGATGGTGACATTAAGATTGATAAGCGGCCAAACCTTGTGCACCCGGTGTTAAAAGGCAATTGCAAGTTGTTTGCAGATGGCATAGCTGATACAGATTACTGGGTAAAGGAAAATAACAACCAGTTTGAGTACCTGGTCATAGATGACCGGCTTGTTCCGTTATCAGTAGATTTTCTCATTGGCGGGGCGTTTTTTATCGGCGGATTTAATATTACGATAGGTGAAATTATTATTGACCCAGAGGGGGACTATGTTGAGATAAAGAGTATTGTTGAGATGCCCTTTCCGATCAATAAGGTGAAAGATTATCTCCTTGGTCTTTATGAACTAGAACTGCCAATGTTTGTAGAACAAATGTCGGGGAGCCATATTTTATCAAAAACTGATGGTGTTCAAACTGCAATGGATATCAGTGGACTCAGTGTAAATATCGGCATTGTATCTCTTGAAGATGTTAGTCTTTATTACAACACTTACACACAAACGTTTGGTGGGGGATTTACATTAAATATTCCCGGAGGTTTGCCAGATAAGCGGATTGAGCCGGATTCAACTTTGCTTGACATTGAAACTGGCCAACTTCCTGTAGAGATCCGCGATGAAAATGGCAATCTGGTTGACAGTCTCACGTTCAACGAATTCATTGAGGTTTACCGTTCCGGTGGATTTGCACTCCTAAGTTTCGGAGCCGAAGTAGAATTTGTAGAGGGGGCAATCAATAAAATCATCCTTTTTATTGGCACTAAGGTTCCCATTGGTGCAACCGGGTTGTTTCTGACAAAGGTTACCGGTGGAATTGACGACCTTGCCACCGGAAATTGGAAAATCATCGCTAATGTTGACATTGAACTTGGATACGAAGTTCCAGTCCTTGGCTCACCAGTAAAACTCGAAAATTTCGGTGTTCTGATCCAACCCTGGCAAACTTTCAGGGGTGGCGGTTCATTCAAAGTCTTTAATTATGAAGTGTCAAACGGATACATCGAATACAACCGGCCTTTGAACTCCTTGTCCGCCGAATGCAATCTGAATTTATACGGAGGGCTTCTGAAAGGCAGGACCTATATGAGCCTGGTAGGCGGACATGTAAATGGTTCAGGATTATTATCAATACAAACGCCCGGCAACCTGCCCTGGTTTCTGAGATGGGCGCGCAACAGGAAAATTGGAACTGCAACGGCAGATCTGAATAACCAATATTTCCAAAGCAGTATCAGGATTGGTTGGCTTAAGCTTGCCCAAAAACTCAAATTTGGCAAAACTGGTTTCCCCTGGTTTAATTACTATATTGGCCGTAATCTGGGCCACCTGCATAAAATCTGGAAGGGTCAAAAAGATGGCAAACAAGCCATTACCTTTTTGGTTGCTGAGAACGCAAGACAACTCCTGGTTGTGGCAATGGATACGCTCAACCCGGCTACTTTTCACTTCACCCTTCAACACGATTCCACCGGTGTGGTTTACAACCAGGATAATGCATACCACTATAAAGTGGACTCAATAGAACAGCAAACAATCATGTCGGTTCTGAGCCCAATGAAAGGCGAATGGACATTTTTTACAGAATATGCTGGCGAAATTGAGGTTTTTATTGCCTCAACCGATCAGGAACCCACATTGCTCGTTTCTGATCCTTCAGAAAGGCGAACCCGGTCGAACCAGATATCGCTGAGCTTTAACGATTATTCCGACACGCTAAACGTGCAGGTGTATTACTCTAACAGCAACAAGTACTTCAACGGAACAATGATTAATGAATTTACAATTATCAACAACGGAAGCCTTGATTTTACTTGGCAAAACGATGATGTACCCAATGGAGAATACTTCATTTACAGCCGCATTGACGACGGTTACAATGAGCCTGTGTTGCAATTTGCGCCAGGTTCGATCTGGGTCGAAAATGAGGCCTGGATGGAATTACCGCAAAATCTGAAAGTGGTTCAGGCAGACGATATCTTGCAAGTGAACTGGGATGAGCCTGTTTCGGGCAGTATCATAGCTGCCACAGTTTATTACAGGAACATTTCAAGCGGCCGAACTGAAGATGAATCTGTATTTGGAGAAAACTCAATTGAGATTACAGGGCTAAAACCCGGACAGGAATATAAACTATGGGCATGTTTTATTGATGAATATGGCTCTTTCAGCCAACCCAGCCAGGACACCAATGTAATTTTCACTAGCAGCGACAGGAATAACCCGCCCTATTTCACGCTCAATCCCGACAGTATATTTGTGTTCGTGGAAGAACAGGAATGGAGATATAAACTGAGCGCTAAAGATGCTGATGGAGATGCTTTATTATTTAATATTCCAAACGACACCCTGGGTATTACTCTTTCAAATGACACGCTCATCTGGACACCAGGGTTTGGTCTCAGGGATATTTACGAACTGATGATTACAGTAACAGACGGTTCCGATATTGATACGACCTGGCAACAACTTGCAGTTCATCCGAAGCATCAGGTGGACGTAGACCTTTCTTTCAGCTCAGTAAATCTTTACGAAGATGATAACATGTTCGTAAAAATCAGGAATTTCCTCTGTGAGGATTTTTATCAGCAGGTGACTTTACGAAATACCCGCACCCAGGAACTGGTAAACATAGAAACGCGCAGGGTAAATGATTTTGATTACATCGGTCAGTTTGGCCTTTCGTTTATTAAAAAAAGTGAAATAGCCGTGGCAAATGGCGATACCATTGAAGCAAAGTACATTTACCTGGGTGATGAGTTTTATGCATATGCCTATTACGACAGTACAGCACAGGCTACTGATAAGATTGCACCCGGAACAATTGCTGACCTGACAACAGAGCGAATGCCGGAGAACATGGTTAAACTTAAATGGACAGCTACCGGAAACGATGTCGAAATTGGCAAAGCGTACCGGTATGATATCCGCTATGCTTACACACCAATAAACTCGGAAGACGCCTATTTAATAGCGCACAGGATATTCAGCTATCCTTATCCATCATTGGCGGGACTGCAGGATTCGTTAATCATAAACCTGATGAACCTCGACAGCATTGCATACTTTGGAAATATATACTTCTCAATCAAAGCAGAGGATGAAGCACAAAACCGGGGAGCATTAAGTAACAGCCCGGCATTGCCTTGCATGCTAAATCCTGTAAATCTGAGTGCAGGTGTTGAAGATGTTTACAAAATAGCCTTGAATTGGGGTGGCCCTTTGCCCGGCGGACAAAACTCTGCATTCAAGAGCTATAAAATTTTTAGAAAAATAAACCAGGGGGCATTATCGCTGCTTCAATCAGGTGTGACCCAAACTGAATTTGTTGATGACCTGAAAGATTTCCCTGACGGCACATATCAATATGCGATCCAGGCTGTTTATGAAAACGGTAGCAGCGATCTCATTTTTGCCTCACCAGTAGTTCTTGAGAGGTTCGTAAATGTTAACATGCTTCTTAGTCTGGAAGGAAGAACAAATTACAATGGTATTGCTTTTGAAATGATTGGACTTGACACTGTTTACAGCCAGCAGTTCAATCGAACCACAAATACAACTGGTCTTTTACTGCTACCCGGTGTATTTTATGGACAATATGCAGTTACGGCATTAAAAGATGGGTTCTTTATTCTTTATGACACAGTAACCGTGACGAAATACAGCTACTCCTTTAACTTGCAACTAGCCAGCCGCGTACCCATACGAAGATTTGTTCATGGATACAATTTGATTGCAGATACTTGTTTTGATGCAGTTCAGGATATCATTGTTGATAATTTGTTTCTTAATAATGAATCAAGTAAGGTTTTACTGATTGCCGGAAAAAGAATAACTATCAACCCTGCAAGTGCTGTAGAGAACGGAGCTTATCTTCACGCATTCATTGACGAATCCGGGTACTATTGCCAGCAGCCCGAGGCTTTTATTGCAGCCGATGATGAAGAAGAGAGTTCTTCTGATTTATTGAATGACAAACATGACAATGCCGACAGTTTCTTCAGTCTGTATCCGAACCCAACGAAAGGTAAATTCACTTTGAAACTTGCAGAAACCGAAGAGTTAGCTTCCGTTGTAGTAGAAGTTTACAGTATGATTGGCGAAAGGCTACTGCAGGCAGAACTGGCAGGTCAGAGCCAATACAACTTTGATCTGACTTCCAGCCCACAAGGTATTTATCTTGTAAAAGTGCTGAAAGGAAATCTAATAGACGTTAAGCGGATTATTAGAAATTAGAGGCATTTTGATTGAAGTGATATTGCTGCTGGCTTATTAAATTAGTGTCAAAAATTCAACATTCCTGCACTCCGGGTGTTTGGCTATTACATTATTTAAATTATCAATAAACTCCAATAACATGAAATTCTTAAAATCCCGATTTATCCTTTTAGCCTTAATTCCTGTTTTTGCTTTACAATTACAAGCACAGGATTATGAAAATTATATCTCATGCCAGGTGGACGGAAAGGAATACCATGCAAAAGCACAACGATTGAAACTTCCGTTTAAAAATGTGGATTACCTTGCTATTGCCGCCTTTAAAGTAAATCCTGACGTTCAAGTTTGGATCAGGATATTTTCTTTTAAAGATCAGCTCCAGCCAGGAACCTACCAGGTTGTGTCAGAAGAGTATTTTAATAAATCGGCGAAGAAAAAGAAAGATGTAGATCCGGTCATGGTACTCATTGATTACACTGAAGAAACAACCAAACTTGGCCATGGGTTTCATGACGGGGAGTCTATGTCGGGCACAATTACCATTGAATCGGTAAGCCCAACTTCTGTTTCAGGTACATTTGATGTAATATTGAAAGGTGTTTATTATAAGAAGAAGGCGCTGGCAGCGATGAGCGGATCAGGTATTCAAAGCAATATTGAACGCAAAATCCTGACCCAGGCCGGAGCAGGCATGGCGGTGCATGGCGATCCGCATTATCATCCCAACACAAAGCAGGAAAAGAAGACTGACACAATTATTCTCAGCAACGGCAGGTTTCATTTGGATTGGACCAAAGCAACGGATTAGTTTGTTTACCACTGAGGCACGATGTTCACTAAGACACACTTAGTATTTCATAGTGCTCCTGGCGATTAATTTGCAAAACTAACCAACATCGTTGTCGCCTTTATTGTGATGCAGTAATACGGTGATGGAGTAATACAGTGATGCAGGATGGGGATTTGCCAACTGCAGACTGCCAACTGCCGAGTATCTTTTCCTATTCCCAGCTACCGGTTGCAAATCCCTTTAAAGGGACAGTACTCGCAATTTTTTAAATCGGTAGTTTGATTAAAAGGCAATGCAGGGTCAAAAATACGTTGAAGCAGTTTGCGTATTTGGTTCTCAATTTCCTCTATCACTGGCGTGGGCCCTACAGGCATTGTTACGCCCATAAATCCTTCATTCAAATGCCTGAACGAAATTATACCGGCTTCAGGAAATGCTGTATTATTTTCTCTGGCATTTAAATATGAGTAAATCAGCAGTTGCAGTGATTTTCCTTTTTCAGGGTCAATGCTGAGCTGATCCCAATCATCAAATTTGAGTTCCTTAGGTAATACTGATCCGGTCTTATAATCTATGACCCGGACTACATTCCCGGCTATATCAATACGGTCGGCCTTGCCACGCAACCGCACCTGAAAATTCTGGTTCCCGTTAATTTCAATCCTGAGAACCCAGGGCTGTTCTTTAAAAAACTCATGTTCAATCGCCGTTATCGTTAACAAATTCATGGTTCTCTCTAGGTCATGGATTTGTTCCTTTTCCATTTGAAGAAAGCGGCGCAAAAATGATTCGGCTACTTTAACCATCAACAGGTTCTTGCCATAATTAAGATCATTATTTTTATAAGCCTTTAAGAAATTCTGGTGAAGGGCCTTATTTGCTTCTTTAGCAATAGCATCAATAATAGCAACCGTTAGCGGTTGTTTCATGTAAGGTTCATAAAGATCTTTGAGTGCATCATGAATTCCTGAACCAAAGGTGGATGCATCCATGGTATCATCCGTAGTATCCTCCTCACTGATCCTGAGTACATAAGAAAAGTAGAACTTCAACGGACAGCTTACGAAAGTGCTGAGCGCTGTTGGCGATAAACCGTATTGAGCCATTTCAGCCAGGCGGAGTTGCACATCATTTGTTTTGGCGATTGAAATTTCTTTTACAGCCTGATCAAATCTGACAGTTGGAGAATAAGCCTGGTCGAAGTAGTTAATTCTGCTGTTCAGCTTCAATAATTCATGTTCAATTTGCAGGATAAAGCGGCTCTTTTCACCGCCACCCAGTTCGCCGGGCGTTGAATTATAAATCAGGTGCATATTATCGCAACGCTGCAACAAACGATAAAAATGATAGGCAAATACAGCATCACGGTCGCTGTGAACGGGTAACCCTGTTTCTTTACGGATATCGAAAGGCACAAATGAATTCCCATGTTTTCCTGCCGGCAACACACCTTCATTCACGCTGAGCATGATAATATTCTTAAAATCCAGGGTTCGTGTTTCCAGCATACCCATGATCTGAACCCCTCTCAAGGGTTCGCCTACAAAAGGAAGCTGGGTTCCAGCAGCAATATTTTTTAAAAGCTGGTGTAAACCCCGCAGGCTAAGCTCCTCCCCTGCCCTGTCAGTTAAAAGTTTTAAGCGGTTCAGGATCAGATTAAACTGATACAGATACTCAACGTCCATATTGGAGGTTTCCTTTACCTTATCCGCTGATTTGGCTTCGGCAAGCAAACGGTTAATTGACAACAGATTTTCAATGGCGTTTGCCGCATTGCTCCAGTCACCAAATACCATTTTCAACAATTCCATTCCCCGCAGATGATTATTGAAATGATTCAATATCTCATCCTTCTCAAAAAACACTTTGCCCGAACCCAACAATGAAATTACAGGTTCATGCTTATCATCTCCATCTACAGCAAGGAATCCAATAATGTAAGGATGCTTTAACAGGCTGGCTACATTGCGGAAATAGTATCGTAATTTTCCACTACCTTCTACAGCTGTGCTATTTTTCCTTTTTCTTTCAAACGCATGAAGGTGCAGATTGAGCAGAATATCCATCAATCCATAAACCGGAGTTAGCGAAAACGGATATCCCATAGTCACATTAAAATGGCTGATATTATCCGGCATCGCATTCAGCAAAGGAATGAGCAAACTTTCATCATTCAGCACCACCGCAGTGTTTCCGGCTTCAGCATCCTTAATTTCAGCGAGCAGTGAAGCAGCCACAATCACTTGCCCGGTATTGTGCGGCACACCGATAACATTAATATTTTTAGAACCTTCTAGCAGATTATTACCAACCCATTCAAATTTGCCTGGTTTAATATCCCGGGCTATTTCTCTAAGGTACTTTCCTGCTTCCTGTCTGGAATCGTCAACGTAATAAGTATCAGCATCGAAAAGGCGGGTTAAGGTATTTGTGGCTTCAATGGAATCAATAATCCCTTTTTCTGCGGGTGTAAGTGCATTGAAACCAGCAAAATAAAAATGCTTCCATTTCCATTCGTCCGCAGATTTGTTTACTAACTCCACAAAATACCGGAAAGCCAGGCCTTTGTATGCAATCCTCTTTTCAAGCAGTCGTTGAGTGAATTGCGTATAAAGTTCTCCCAGTGAGCGGTAAAAGGAAAGGTATCTCTGCTGGCCTTCAGTCAGGGTGGATTTCCCTGGGTTCCAGAGCTCGATGGCTTTGGCTTCTGATAAATAATTGAATAGATAATTGGCATCAACGAGGTGCATATCCACATCTTCAAAATCCTGTAGCAGCACTTTGCCCCATTTCAGAAATTCTTCAAACAAGTGGGTGTTTCCAGATTTGGAATAACACTCGTACAATTCCCATAAAAGCTCAAGTTGATCGGCTTCATGGAAGCCAACCGAATCAAAAACAAAGTCTTCAATTGAGAATATTGACGGACCAAAGGCCGGTTTCGTAAGGATCGCACTGAGGTGCCTTTTTAAGAAAACAGTCGCACGGCGGTTAGGCATAATTACGCAGGCCTGTTGCATGTTTTCAGGATAATCCTGCAGCAATCTCCTGGCAACTTTTTCAAGAAAGGATTTAGAAATATTTTCCATGTTCAAAGATGGAAATTTTCAAGCAATTGTTCAGCTTTTTCAAGGTTATTGACATTACCGGCATCAACCCAGATTTCCGGACTGTGTTCAAAGGCAAAAACCGGCCTTGTTGCAGCAGCCGTTACTAACACATCAATAATGGAGAAAGCATCCACATTTGGCATGAAGGAGAAAATTGCAGGATCAAGCACATAAATTCCACTGAAAGCCAATGGACGTGATGCATGTGATGTTTTTTCGTTCCAGCGATCTATCAACTTCCCATTCGGTGTAAAAGCCAATGGACGGGAGGTTTTGCGATCGCTCACTGCAAGGGTGGCTATTGCCCTGTTGCGTTTATGTGCCTGCATCAGTTCGTTAAGCGGTACCAATGAAATTACATCGCAATTATGAACCAGGAACGGTTGCCCATTATCAAAAAACCAGCTTGCTTTGCGGATTGCACCACCGGTATCAAGCAATTGCCCGCTCTCGTCAGAGAAAGTTATATTAAATTCCTTAAACTTTTCAGAACCCAAGAAAGCCTGAAGTTGCCCGGAATGATGATGAAGGTTCACAACAATATCTCTGATGCCTAAAAGCCGGAAACGATCCAATACATGCTCGATCAATGGTTTGCCAGCCACTTCAACCAGGGCTTTAGGTTGATTTAAAGTTAATGGCAGGAGCCGGGTTCCAAGTCCGGCAGCAAGGATCATGGCCTTAAACATTCGGGTCAGGATTTTTCTTTAAATTTTTGAAATATTGCACTGTAAGCACCTTCAACATTTCGCGGCGGATGATCAGATCGGCCAAACCACTGGCAGGATTTTTATGCGAACGCAGGCAATTACCAACCGATTTCTGATCAACATCAATCTGATACATCAAAGCAAAGAGCCGTTCCTGATCGGTTTGCAGAAGTAACTGCAGATGTTGGGTAAGTTGCATCATGAGTTCCGGATAGGCGAATACTACATTACCCGAAAATGTAATTTCCATTCCAAACATGGCAAAATCCTTGCTTATCTGTTTGGCTGTAAGATGAACAATTTCGAGGTTATCATGGTATTTTTCGAGGTCGTGGCGGGTAGGTTCGGGCATTATTTCTTTTTTATTTTCCTGGGTTTGCAAAGCAGTTTCTCCTTTGCGGCAGCCAGGCCACAATTTTTACATTCGTATCTCGCTTCTTTATCTGATTTTGCGATTTTCTTTTCGCAACTTGTTTTACTCATTATTGGTTTGATTAATGTAATTCGCGGTGCTGCAAGGTGACAGCAATATTACTTTGGGAACCTAAAGCCGCTGCCAGCTTTTCAGCACAATACACTGAGCGGTGCCTGCCACCAGTACAACCAAAATTGATTTGCAGATTCGTGTAGTTATTTTTCTGAAAGCTTGAAACTGCCTGCTTTACCAACTGCAGTACATTGTCAACAAACGCAAGCACTACAGGTTCATTGCCGAGATAAGAAATTACCTCCTCATCTTTTCCGCTAAGCAGCTTGTATTCATCAAGTCTTCCGGGATTTGGCAAAATGCGGCAATCAAACACGAAACCTCCCCCATGCCCGCTGGGATCGTAAGGAATTCCCCGCCGGTACGAAAAGCTGTTGATGCTCACAGTTAAAATGTTTTGTGGTGTCAGTGTATCATTATCCATTTTCTCAATAATTGCATTCAGTATTCTTTTGAGTTCAGGCAGTTTCCCTGGCAACGCATCATGGCCAAGCGCCCAATCTAGGTTGGGTCGTAGCATAAAAATGCTGTCAATAAAATGTTGCTTTCGTTCGAACCAACCCCTGAAGCCGTAAGCTCCCATTACCTGTAGCAAACGTAAAAGCACAAATCCATTGTATCTTTTTCTGAAGCCAGCACTATCAAAGTCTGAAATTTCGCTCAGTTCCAGCATGTAATAATCTGTGAGTTGCTCTTTGATATCATCAGGAATCGCAGCTTTAACCTGGAACAGCAAAGACACAAGGTCGTACTGCAGCGGCCCTTTCCTTCCTCCCTGAAAATCTATATACCAGAACTTTTCATCTTTCAGCATGATGTTTCTTGCCTGGAAATCGCGGTACATAAAACCCTGCATTGGTTCGCCAGACAGAAAATTTACCAGGGCTTCAAAATCATCATCCAGGGCTTTCTCATCAAATAAAATCCCGGCAGGTTTTAAGAAATAGTATTTAAAATAGTTCAGATCCCAACGCATTGATCGTGAATCAAACACCGGAACAGGCAGCTGACTGTAATCCAGGTCTGCATCGCCCCTGATCTGGAAGTTGAATAGATCACGCAAAACTCTTTCGTACTTGCGGATCAGGTTCGCATTAAAGTCCGTTTTTGACCGGTTCCTTTCAATCCATGCAAGCAGGCTTTCATCGCCGAGGTCTTGCAAAAGATAAAATCCTTCTATCTGATCCGAAACTAAAACTTCAGGAACCGGGAGTTTTTTTGATTTGAAATGATCGCTAAGGTAAAGGAACGTGGCGTGCTCAGTCTGATTTGGATTGTAGGAACCAATAACCGAAACTTCATCTGAGCTTAACCGGAAGTACTTACGGTCGGAACCAGAATCAGGCAAAGCCACAACATTAGCCGCAGGCTTTCCAAAGTAAGTCGTGAAGAGCTTTTGTAACGATGCGATAACACTTGATTGTAAATCAATATTCATAGCTGATCAAATAACAATTCAAACCTACGTTTATTTTTCAATTCCTATTGCCAATCATCAAAAAAACTTCAATTGATTAAAATAATCTGCTCATTTTCAAAAAAAACGTGATTTTGTTTGGAAGATAAGAAAAAGATTATCTTTGCAGGGATTTTAATTTAATTTATTTACAGTTATGAACATTTACGTAGGAAACGTTGACTTCAAAGCTACCGAAGATCAACTTTCAGATTTGTTTGCTGAGTATGGCGAAGTCACCTCAGTGAAAATCATCACAGACAAACTTTCCGGAAGAAGCAAAGGTTTTGCTTTTGTAGAAATGGCCAACGAAGCTGAAGGCAAAGCTGCAGTTGCAGCGCTTAATGGTTATGCACTTAATGACCGTGAAATGTCAGTTTCAGTTGCCAGACCTCGCGAAGAAAACAAGAGTTTCAACAGAGGAAGAGACGACAACCGAGGCGGAGGATACAACAGGAGATACTAATATCCCGTACCACACGGAATTTTTTTTCCCAACCGATCCTTAAGAAACCTAGCCGGCTTAACAGCCGGCTTTTTTTATAACTTTACACCCGTTGAACAAAAACCCACTGAAAACAGTTAAACACCAAATAACCATAAAACCTGTCACATGGAAACAAACACTGCACTTGACATTTTAAAAACCGCCATCCTGCTCGAAAAACGCGGAAAGGCATTCTATGAAACCGTTGCCGAAAAAACTGGTGATGAGGATGTAAGAAAAATATTTTCTATCATGGCCAAGGAAGAGCAACTTCATATTGAGTTCCTTGCACAACATTATAAGAATTACGAGAAAACCGGTAAATTCGAAGTAGTAAGCATTGCTCCAAAAGCTGATGAATCAATTGCTGATATGGTGCTAAGCACTGAAATCACCAATCGCCTTTCGGCATCAGGATTTGAGGCAGCCGCAATTTCAGCAGCCATTGATATGGAAACCAAGGCTATCGAGGTTTATTCAAAGCGGGCAAAAGACTCATCTGATCAGGTTGAAAAAGATCTTTATAATTTTCTGGCTAATTGGGAAAAAGGCCATCACAAAATCTTGCACGAACTCAACGAAGAACTGAAGGAAAAAATCTGGTACGACAATCAGTTCTGGCCATTCTAAACCGGCATTAACTGCCTGTATTCATCCTTCAGCAAACCATTGCTGATCAGGGTTTTGTATTTTCCCCAGTGCTTGACGTGAGAACGCAAAAGGGCTTCATGCTGCATGCCAAGTTTTTGCAACACCTTTCCTGAAGCGTCATTGCCTTCAAAATAGTTGGCAAATATTTTATTCAGCTTCAAAGTGCTGAACCCATAACTTATAAGCGCCTGGCAGGCTTCGGTGCAATAACCATTGTTCCAATAGGGTACTCCGATCCAATAACCCAGCTCGCCAAGGTCGTGTTCAGATTTTAGCATCAACCCAATAGCGCCGATGAGCTTTTCATCTTCTATTAGGCAAATTGCAAGGATCACAGATTTACGCTGAGCAAATTCCTTCTCATGCGTTGAAATCCATTCTTCCGCGAGGCCATCAGGGTAAGGATGAGGAATATTCAATGTAGTTGCTGCAACTTTTTCATCGCTGGCGAGCAATTGTACACGCGGGCCATCACTTACACTAAATGGCCGCAGCATAAGCCGGTTTGTTTCAAGTAAAGGATAATGCATGAGAATTGTTCTATGCGTGGTAATCAAAAACTGATGGTATATTCGTAGGTAGTTGGTTTGTTCTTTTTCTGAATATCAGCCTCGTCTGGTTTTTTATTCTCAGGCTTTGAAGTTACAGTATAACTAATGCTCGTCTTCGGAAGGCTGAAATTGATGTTGGTCTTAGTGTTTACCCTCACCCTCACACCACGGTTTTTAACTTTCTTGAACCTGAGCAAGCTCACAACCCTCATCGCCTCTTCATCGCAGCCATAACCAAGACTTCTCAGCACACGTGGATTGTGCACAATACCATTATCGTCAATTTCGTATTCAACCAGTACTTTGCCTTCAATCCGTGCCTCAAGAGCAGCTTTTGGATACCGAAGGTTCGCAGCAATAAATTTCTTGAATTCTTCATTGCCTCCGCCGTAGCGGGGAAGTTCGAGAAAGTTCTTTTTCTTGTGTTCGTTCATGGCTTACTTTCTTGCTTCACGCAAAGATAGTATTTGCATTTTAAAAAATAAAAAAACCTTACCCGAAACAAAAGTCGCAGGTAAGGTTTTTGGTTTGTAATTATGAGGGTTTATTGCCTTATCACCCGCTGAATCCCCATTTCATTGCCATTCAGCACACGGATGATGTAAATACCCCGCGGCTGGCTCGAAAGGTCGAACTCATACGTTATAAAGCCCGATACATCCTTTCTCAGGAGTTGTTCGCCCAGTAAGCCATAGATCTCAACTGTAACGTTAGTAGCAATTTCCGATAATTCAAGCGTAAACCTTCCGCTTGTTGGATTAGGATAAACCTGGAATAAATTATTCTTATCACCATCAATATCAGATCTTAAAGCAAAATCGTCAATAAGCAGGTGATCAGTTTTAAGCATTGATTCATCGTTAAAGCAGAAATAATGCACTGTTTCTATCCTCATGATAACGTTTGACCCTGCCTTAAAATGAGCGCCGGGTTTTGCAGTAACGCTGGTATAAGCGGCAAACTCAGCGCTGGCTCCAGAATTGACAGTGAAGGTGGTTCCATCACCGGCAATGGTAATGGTTTCCAGTGCAGCGTAACATTCGCTGTTTGGACTGTTTACAGTAATGTTTTGCAAGGATAAGTTCACAGGAAATCCGGTTTCAATTACCCTGAAAGTACAGCCATGTGCACACGATGAAACAACACCAAAACCAGGCACTTCTATTACAATATCCCACAATCCCAACGCTGCAGCATTTATATTAAAAGTTCCTTCAATCTTAATACCGTCGGTAATCACCATACTTTGCATAGGGATGTCGGCTTCGCCGGTTTTGGTGAGTTTCACGGTAACAGCACCAAGGAATGCATTGCCTAAAATTGTAACTGCCACTGTACCGTTATTGGCAGCAAGTTTAGGATTGTAATCCTCCACATCGGGCATGAGCAGATCGTTGGTATAGGAAACAGTGGCAAGTCCGGTCAGTGGAATTCCACCTATTATTGAGAAACTGCCACCAATGTAAACCTGTTTGCCAGAGGGAAGAATCGTATTAATAGCTGAATTGGCTACCGGAAAAAAGGGAATAAATTCCATGGTATTCAGATTGACTGAAGCAAAGCCTCCAGCTGGGTTACCTCCAATATTGCTGAAGTTTCCACCCATGAAAAACAGTTTACCTTTGCTGGTTATGGAGTTTATGGTGTTGTTTGAGAGCGGATTCCATTCCTGAAGTACACCGCTGGCTTTATCGAACCTGGCCCCGCGTCCGCGGTCTTCGCCTGAAACCTGGGTAAAACTACCAGCAATGTATAAAGTGGTTTGTGTGCTGTGAATATCCCTAACGGTACTGTTAGCATTAGGATCCCAGGCGGTAAGCGTTTCAGCGGGAAGAGTGAACGAGGCGAGCCGGTTTCTGGGTTCTGCTCCAATAATAGTGAAATCCCCTCCAGCGTATAAAACCCCATCAGAAATATGCAACTTCCAGGGGTAATTATTCGGATTTGGACTCCACAGTGTTGCCAGGCCGGTAACAGCATCCAGTGATGCCAGGTAGTTCCTTGGCTGGCCGCCAATGCTGGTGAAATAACCACTTGCATAAACGTTTCCACCGTTTTTAGCTATGCTGAGAACCACAGAATTTGAGTTGGGATTCCATGAAGTTACGCTTCCGGTACTTAGGCTAACTTCTGAAATGTAGTTACGTGGTTGCCCTCCTATCTGGGTAAACCAGCCACCAACGTAAACATTTCCACCATTGAGCTCAATGGTTTGAACCGTTGAATTGGGAGCAGGATTCCAGGAAGTGATTTCACCTGTGGTCTTTGATAAAGCCAGCAGGTTAGACCTTGAACCTGCATTGAGGAAACTAAAATTACCACCAATAATAACATCACTACCCGACATTTTAACCTGATAAACAACGCTGTTTGGTCTTGGATTCCACGGCAGGATTGATCCGCTGTTGTCAATAGCAGCTACATAGTTGCGGGGCTGCCCACCAATGGTTGTAAAGGCACCGCCGGCATAGATGGTACTGCCATTTTTAGCTATAGAATATACTGTGCTGTTTGCATCCGGGTTCCACGCACTTGCATTACCGGTACTAAGGCTGAGTTCAGCAATGCGGTTTCGGGATTGGCCTCCGATAACAGAAAAACTTCCACCGACGTACATATTACTACCATCCGTTAAGAGAGAATGTACTGTACTGTTGGCTGAGGGGTTCCATGAAGTAATCAATCCTGTAGTCTTTGATAGAGCCAACAAAAAGTTCCGGTTCGCAAATTTCAAGTATGTAAATGTTCCTCCCGCAAACACCTTTGTGCCTTGAACAACAACGGTATAAACAGAGCTATTGGGTTGTGGATTCCATGAAAGCGCAGTGCCACTGACTACATCCAGCGCTGCGATGTAATTACGGGGTTCTCCGGCAATGGCGGTAAATTCACCCACGGCAAAAACTGTTGAACCTGATTTATCGAATTTATAGACCGTGCTATTGGCGCCCGGATTCCATGTTGTAGCTGCACCGGTACTCAGACTTACCTGTGCAATCCGGCTGCGCGAATCACTGCCAACCGTTGTAAAGCTTCCTCCAATATAGGCATTGCTGCCATCGGGAAAAATGCCGTGAACTGTGCTGTTGGGTGAAGGGTTCCAGGATGTGATGAGCCCGGTAGTTTTGGAGATCACTAAGATATAGTTTCGGTTTGCAAATTTCAGAAAAGTAAAAGCCCCACCGGCAAATAACTTGTTGCTTTGAACCGAAAGGGCATAAACCGATGAGTTGGCCATAGGGTTCCATGATAGCGCATTACCGACAGTAGCATCCAGGGCTGCGATGTAATTGCGGGGTTCTCCGGCAATGGTTGTAAAATCGCCCACAGCAAACACTGTTGAGCCTGATTTAGCAAATTTGTAAACCGTGCTATTGGCGCCCGGATTCCAGCCTGTAGCTGCACCAGTACTGAGACTTACCTGTGCAATCCGGCTGCGCGAATCACTGCCAACCATTGTAAAGCTTCCTCCAATATAGGCATTGCTGCCATCGGGAAAGATACCGTGAACCGTGCTGTTGGGCGAAGGGTTCCAGGACGTGATGAGCCCGGTAGTTTTGGAGATCGCTAATACATAGTTTCGGTTTGCAAATTTCAGGAAAGTAAAAGCACCACCGGCAAATAACTTGTTGCTTTGAACCGAAAGGGCATAAACCGATGAGTTGGCCATAGGGTTCCAGGAAAGTGCAGTACCGCCGGTTGCATCCAGGGCTGCCATGTAGTTTCGTGGCTGTCCGCCAATGTTGGTGAACTCGCCCCCAGCATAGATGGTTGAGCCAGACTTTGCAAGTCGGTAAACGGTACTGTTGGCATCCGGATTCCATGAGGTTGCATTACCCGTTGTCAGGCTCACCTGTGCAATCCGGTTGCGTGTCTGACCGCCAATTACCCCAAAACTCCCTCCCACAAAGGCATTGCTGCCATCAGGTAAAATACCATAAACTATGCTGTTGGGAGCCGGGTTCCAGGATGTGATGAGTCCGGTTGCCTTGGAAATGGCAAGTAAAAAATTTCGGTTCACAAATTTCATATAAGTAAAATTACCACCAGCAAAAATTTTGGTACCACTCAATGAGATGGAGTAAACAGATGAATTGGCCATGGGACTCCAACTCTGGACTGCTCCGCTTGTAGCATCAATGGTAGCAAGGTAGCTGCGGTTCTGACCGCCAACGATGGTAAACTCTCCGGCTACAAAGAGAGTAGTACCGGATTTACGAATATTATAAACAGTGTTATTCGCATCGGGGTTAAATGAGGTGGGAACCCCGGTGCTAAGGCTGATTTCTGCTATCCTGTTTCTAGCCTGGCCATTAACTGAGCCAAAACTACCAACAATCCAGGCATTTGCCCCATCCAGTAGAATATCATACACCCATGAGTTAGCGTTTGGGTTCCAGGAAGTTGCCAGTCCGCTTGATTTATCCAGGGCAGCGATATGGTTTCTGCTTTGGCCGCCTATGTTTGAAAATGAACCAACAACATATACGATGCTGCCGCTTTGCGCAAGCCGAAACACCAAACTGTTTGAATTTGGGTTCCAGGTGGTAATACTGCCGGTAGCCTTATCAAAAGAGGCAATGTAATTGCGCGCTTGGTTTGCGATGGTTGTAAAGTTCCCGCCTACATAAATGAAATCATTATCAGTAATGATGGTATTTGCATAGCTGTTTCCGCCGGGATTCCAGGCTAAGGCAGCACCGGTTGTGGAATTCAATGCTGCAAAGTTTTGACGTGGTTGTCCGCCTATCTGACTAAAAATTCCACTTACGTATAAAACTCCTCCATCGAGGTGCAGCGCATAAACATATGAATTGGGCGCAGGAGAAAAGGCTGGGTCAATACTATTGTCGGCAAGAATACGTACCAGGTAATTTTTACCGCCAACACCGCTAAAGCTACCTGCCACATACCAGCCTCCCGCGCCGTCAGGGATACTCGCATTTACTGTGCTGTTGAATGAGGGGAAGTTGAGGGCCGGGTTGTCATCGCCGGTACCCAATAATGCGCCATACCTAACATCTAATCCTTGCGCGCCGGCAAATGAACCGCCAAGGTAAATATTATCGTTGTCCTGCTCAATTGTCTGAATTGTAGAATTTACTCCCATCAGAGAAACAAGTTGAGCAGTATTCTCATCAAGCATGGCAAAGTTTGATTTCTGGCGCCCGCTGATAATGCTGAATTGTCCTCCAACATAAACGGTATTATTATGCCTGGTTATGCTGTTGACAAGGCTATTGGGATTGGGCGCCCAGGAAGTTGCAACTCCGGTACCTGCGTCTAAAGCAGCAAGATAAGTTCTTGATTGACCTCCAATTAGCGTGAAGTAACCGCCTACATAAAGTGTGGAACCGTGCAGGTAAAGAGAAAGAATTATGCTATTTGGCGCCGGGCTGAAAGTGGGGTCAATGGTGTTATCGGCGAGCACACGAATCAGGTAATTTTTACCACCTACACCTGAGAAAGAACCACCTATATACCAGCCACCGGAACCATCGGGAATACTGGCATTCACATTAGAGTTAAAAACCGGAAAGCTCAACTCAGGAACATCGCTTACGGTTCCCAGCAATGCGCCATACCTTGCCTGCAAGCCCTGTGCGCCAGCGAAAGAACCTCCAATATATACATTGTCATTGTCCTGCTCTACGGTTGTAACCGTAGAATTCACAACGATCAGCGAAACGAGTTGTGCTGTGCTTGCATCAAGCATGGCAAAGTTTGATTGCTGGCTCCCGCTGATGATGCTGTATTGTCCACCAACATAAACGGTATTATTATGCATGGTAATGCTGTTGACAATGCTATTAGGATTGGGCGCCCAGGAAGTGGCAACCCCGGTACCAGCGTCTAAAGCAGCAAGATAGGTTCTGGGCTGCCCACCAATCTGTGTAAACCACCCACCCACGTATAAAGTTGAGCCATGCAGAAAGAGCGATACAACTGTGCTATTTGGCGCAGGGCTGAAGGTTGGATCAACTGTGTTATTTGCAAGCACGCGAATAAGGTAATTCTTACCACCTACACCTGTGAAAGACCCACCAACATACCAACCTCCTGCACCATCGGGTATGCTGGCATGTACAGTAGAGTTAAAAACCGGAAAGTTCAACTCAGGAACATCGCTTACGGTTCCCAAGAGAGCGCCATACCTCGCCTGTAAACCCTGTGCACCAGAGAAAGAACCTCCAATGTATATATTGTCATTGTCCTGCTCTACGATTGTAACCGTAGAATTCACACCGATCAGAGAAACCAGTTCGGCAGTACCTGCATCAAGCATGGCAAAGTTTGATTGCTGGAGCCCACTGATGATGCTGAATTGTCCACCAACGTATACGGTATTATTATGTCTGGAAATGCTGTTGACAATGCTATTGGGATTAGGCGCCCAGGAAGTGGCAACCCCGGTACCTGCGTCTAAAGCAGCAAGATA